>NZ_CP084222.1:2701168-3001298 GCF_020268605.1 Arsenophonus apicola | reverse complement strand
ACTTTATTTCGTGGTGGGGTAGTAAGCCCGACAATGTTAGCTCAATTTAATCAGGCTAATTCAATTATTCCTGGTAAATATAAAGTTGACATTTATATTAATAATCATTTTTTTCAATCTAAAGAAATAACTTTTGTTAAAAATAAAAATCACACAGTTGGCCCATGTTTTAATTTAGCGACGATCAAGCAAGCTGGGATAATAGTAAAATTAACGGATAAAAAATCCGCTCAAAGTTGTATTTTTTTGCCGGAATATATTGCTGGTAGCCAGGTCAAATTAACTTTATCAGATTTACGACTGGACTTAACCATTCCTGACGATGGATTACAGAATATTCCAAGAGGTTATATTGATCCTAATTTATTAGATGCGGGTAATTCTATTTTTTTTCTTAACTATATTGGAAATTATTATCATATTAATAATGATAACAATGTTAAAGATCAAGATATTGCTTACCTCTCTTTAAATGGTGGTATGAATTTTGGTATATGGCAATATCGGCAACAATCCAATTACACATATTCGCGCCAGTCGGGCGCTAAATGGAGTAACATCCGTAGTTATTTGCAACGTCCTTTTCCCGCTATCGCAGGGATGCTGTCATTAGGTCAATTGGTTACCCAAGGAAAATTCTTTTCTGGTTTGAATTTTAATGGGCTAGCCCTTGCCAGTGATGAGCGGACTTTACCTGATTCCTTGCGTGGTTATGCGCCGGTTGTACAAGGAGTCGCTAATACAACGGCAACCGTTACTATTAAACAAAATGGTAATCAAATTTACCAAAAGACAGTTTCACCGGGTGCTTTCTCGATTACCGATCTCTACCCTACCAGTTATAACGGTGATCTTGATGTGGAAATTAGCGAGGCAGACGGTTCAGTCCGGCGTTTTAGTGTGCCATTTTAAGCGGTGCCTGAATCTCTACGTCCCGGTAGTTATCGCTATAATTTTTCTGTTGGCCGAACACGTAATATTGGCCAAGATTCGGTTTTTGCTGATGCTATTTATCAGTATGGCTTGAGTAATAGTTTCTCTGTTAGTTCAGGTTTGCGGGTTGCTGACAAATATCAGGCCATTATGTTAGGGGGTGTCTATGGTAGTCGATTTGGAGCCCTAGGGTTTAATACCACTTATTCTAATTCAGTTGTTCCTATCGATAATCAATCAGCTGATGGTTCTATACGCCTTCAGGGTTGGATGGCTAATCTGTCTTATAGCCGCACTTTTAATATAACTAATACTACAATTTCATTGGCTGGTTATCGTTATTCGACAGACGGTTATCGCGAACTTTCAGATGTTTTAGGCATCCGTGAAGCCGTTACTCGTGGCACAGCATGGAGTTCTTCAACTTATAGACAACTTAATCGGCTTGAACTGACCTTAAGTCAGCAATTAAATGAATTTGGTAATCTATTTCTTTCAGGCTCAATCCAAAATTATCGTGATAACCGTCCGCGCGATAGTCAGTTGCAATTAGGCTACAATAAAGCGTTTGATAATGGTTTAACAATGAATGTTGTTGTTGCTAGACAGCAGTTGGCCGAATCAAGTGGACATCTAGGCAAAGAAGAGACCTCCACCTCCGTTTCTTTCTCTTTTCCATTGGGTAGTCAATATTCTAGTTATACGCCGACAGTAAGTAGTAGTTATACCCATGGTGGAAATATTGGTGATCAATATCAGGTAATGTTGTCAGGAACGGCGAATGAACAACAAAACATAAATTATAGTGTTGGCGCCAGTTATGTAAGGCAGTATGACCAATCAACCGTTAATGGTAGCTTACAGAAACGTTTTTCTAATACTAATTTGAGTATTAATGCATCTAAGGGCAAAAACTATTGGCAGGCGGGCGCTAATGCTCAGGGCGCTTTAGCGCTTCATAGTGGTGGGATTACGTTTGGCCCTTATTTAGGAGACACCTTTGCTTTAGTTGAAGCTAAAGGCGCATCTGGTGCGGCTGTATTGAATGCACAAGGAACAGTAATTGATGACAATGGCTATGCATTAGTCCCATCTATAACGCCATATCGTTATAATAAGATTATTATCGATCCACAAGGAATGGCGGAAAATTTTGAATTAAATGAGAATGAAAAACAAGTGGCTTCTTATGCTGGCGCCGCGGTTAAAGTCATGTTTAAAACCCGTGCAGGTTATGCCTTATTGATTAAAGCACAGCTAACCGATCATTCTCTTTTACCGATTGGTACGGAAGTTTTTGACCAAGAAAATAATGTGATTGGTATGGTTGGTCAAAATAATCAAGTATATGTCAGAACGGAACAAGCTTCAGGTACGCTACTGTTAAAATGGGGAGAGGCGGCCTCTGAACGTTGTTATCTAGATTACTCGAGTACGGGTCATGTATTAGCTAAACAGCCTATAACGAAATTAACGGCTATGTGCGTGCAACGTTAACCCGCAAGTGGAGAGAGATAATGAAATATACTTCATATTGGTTAAGTACGTATTTATTAATCATAACCCTTTTTACTTTATCGTTCACTGTGAGCGCAAATTGTAGAATAACAGGTGTTTCTCAGACTGAGGATAATCGTTCAGCCCAGATGCTATTTGGTCGCGTTAATCTAACGGATACTTATTTTCAGCCAGTTGGTTCTTTAATGGCTTCTATTGTTGTTCCACCAACCGCTTATACTTTTGGTGGCGCGAATGCCTCTTCGGTATTATGGATCTGTGATGAGGCTGATCTGCCTCAGCTTTATTTTCTGGTAGCAACCAATGGTGATGATAGAGTCGGTGGATTTCATGAAACGGGTCTTATTGATGGATTGCCTGGTGTATATGCATCTTGGCTTGCTTACGTTGGTATAAAACAAACCATGGCTGGTGTTGTGGTGCAACGTAGTTGGAAAAGGGTTCCGCTTACAACTTATTTACTGGTTGAAGGAAGCCAACCAGGAAAAGGTAAAATACATATTCGATTACAAGATATCCCGCCAATGCAAGTGGAACTCTATCGTGTTAGTACAATTCCACCCAATAATGCGGCTTCAAATTATTTTGGTGGGTTAGGTAAAGGCGGATTAGGTTATGCCAGTGCAACAGGTACAAATTATCAATGTACTCAGCCTAATGCTTATATTCAATTTGTTGGACCGGGAATTATACATGACAATGAAGGCGAAGATTCCGCCTATAATTTTCGTTTTTGGGGAGTAGATAATGGTTTTGGCTATGGTTTGCGTCAGTCTATTACACTGAGTAACAATGCTACTTGTGTGGCTAGAAATGCGACACCATTAGTGCTTTTTCCAACTATTTCTAGCCAAGAGTTATTGGCAGGTGGTACCAGAGAAGCTGATATCTCTGTCCAAATCGAATGTAGTGATAATGTAAACTCAGGTACCAGCGGCGGGCAAACAGCAATTGGTATTCAGGTTTCACCAGGTGCTTATCGCGCCGCACAAGGTTTAAATTTAATTAATTCTCAAGGTGGTGTAATGGCTCTAGTTTCAGATAATTATGGCGTTGATCCTACATTAGCAACCGGGGTTGGTATTACATTACGTAGTAGCGTTACTCAACAACCGATGGTATTTGTCGCTCAACCCGGTATTACTGGTATGGGGCCAAGTGGAGAAAGTGCCGGTTGGTATCCTGTGCTTAGAGATGCTAAAAATTTGGGGCCTTCAATTTCTGGTTATACACATTACTTACACTCATACACAGCAGTATTGCAGCAATTGCCAGGTCAAGTTATTAAACCAGGAAAAATACATGCTACGGCATATGTATTGGTAAAAGTACAATGAAGCGATTAACCGTTGTTGTCGCATACTTATCACTATTCTGGTTGATAACAGCTAAAGCCGGGATCATGGCTAATATGACCCGAGTTATTTACCATCAGGGTGATAAAGAACGTTCGGTATTGTTAGCTAATACTAATAGTTATCCGGTTATTGTCCAAAACTGGGTTGATCACGGTGAAGCCGATCCACAAGCAGAAACACCTTTTGTGGTGCTTGCTTCGGTTTTTCATCTAGCAGCGCAAAAGATCCAAGCTATTAGGATTATTTATAATGGTGATCCTTTACCAGATGATAGAGAGTCAGTTTTTTGGTTAAATTTGTATGAAATACCACCTAATTTGCTTGATCAAGCGTTAAAGCAGGAAAATCCTAAAGTAAGCTTGGCAATGAATACCCAATTAAAATTGTTTTATCGCCCGACAAAACTAGCTGATTTTCCTGCAAAGTTAGCAGATAAAATCACCTTTAAACTGCTACAAAAGGGCCAAGAATGGGTATTGGTCTGCAAAAATCCATTACCTTTTCATATTTCTTTCTCACAAATCTTTTTTGAGAGTCCGCATAAGCGCTATTGGATTAAACAACAGATGGATATGATGATCCCGCCATTCTCAGAGCGTATATATCCATTTGAACAACCCATTTCTCAGCAGGCTGGACGGATAGTTTTTTCATATCTGAATGACGCAGGTTTTTCTGTTCGAGAAGTAACCACTTTTCAAACACCCTAGTTTGCTTGCCTATATTAATAATTAAAAGCTATCAGTCTGATCTGTATATGGGCAATAAGTTTTTATTTAACAAAAGAGCACCTAGTATTTGCTTACTGTTGTTTGGGTATCATCGGCTGATTAGTTTGTTCCTGTTGCGGAACAATATAATTAAGGCCTAATATTTCACTGGTGTATCGGCGGATGTGATTAAGTAATGTTGGATTTTGTTCTAAATGTTGGCCATAGGATGGAATGATTTCATGTAATTTGGCATTCCACTGATTTTTGACTTTATCGGGAAATGCTCTTTCTAATAAATTTAACATAATATAAGGGGAGGTTGATGCGCCAGGTGAAGCACCAAGCAAACCAAAGACGGTCTTATCATTCGAGATAAAAGTTTCAGTACCAAACTGTAATGTAACGGGTTTGTTTTTGGCATTCTTTATGATTTGCACTCGTTGCCCAGCGATAACTAATTTCCAATCTTCTTTTTTGGCGTTAGGATAATATTCTAACAAAGACTGATAACGTTCTTCATCATTTAACATTAATTGACTGACTAAATATCTCACTAAATCTAAGTGTTTGATGCCAATAGCAATGATGGAAATTATATTACTGTCATTAGTAGCAGCAAAAAGATCGAGTTGGCTACCATATTTGAGAAATTTATTTGAGTGAGTAGCAAAAGGGCCAAATAGCACATATTTTTTACCCTCTAAATAGCGGGTATCAATATGAGGAACTGACATAGGGGGAGCGCCAAGTGCTGGTTTTCCATAAACTTTTGCGGTATGCCTATCGACCACCTCAGGATTATCGGTAACCAGAAATTCACCACCGACCGGAAATCCGGCATACTGTTTTGCTTCTTCTAACCCTGTGTATTGTAATAATTTTATCGTTGCACCACCTGCACCAATAAAGACTAAACGCGTTTTTATGTGACTCTCTTCGCCGGTTGTGAGATTCTTAAAACCGATACTCCAAGTGCCATCATCATTACGGCTAATTGCGTTCACTTCGGTTCTGGTCTGTAATTTGAAGTTGGGATGTTTAAGCAGATTGGCAACTAACTGACGGGTTATTTCACCATAGTTTACATCAGCGCCAATATCCATACGCGTTGCTGCAACAGGTTGTTTTTCATCTCTCCCTTCCATAATTAGTGGTGCCCACGATTTAATTTCGTCCGCAGAGGTAGAATATTTCATGCCATAAAACATAGGATTTTTGATCATGGCTGCATAGCGTTTTGCTAAGAAATTAACGTCATCTTTTCCCCAGACAAAGGCAATGTGTGGAACAGGATTTATAAAAGTTTGGGATTGATGAAGAACGCGATGTTTTAATTGGTAAGCCCAGAATTGTTTAGAAATTTCAAATTGATTGGCAATTTCTGTTGCTTGAGTGATATCGATTTGCCCATTTTTTTCTGGCGTATAGTTCATTTCCATAAAGCCTGAATGACCGGTCCCAGCATTATTCCAGCCATTAGACGTGTCACCTGCAATACTATCTAGTCGCTCATACATGCGGATTTGCCAATCTGGTTGCAATTCGGCTAAGTATGTTGCTAGTGTGGCACTCATGATACCAGCACCAATAAGTACAATATTAACAGTAGGTTCATTGGTTGAAGTTTTGATCGGGTATGAAGCTGTTGGTCTAAATAAATAAATTAAAAAAATAATTATTAATAGACAAATAATTACAGCTGTATATTTTAATGATCTCTTCATATGAAAATGTACCTTAATTATCGATGATCACATCAAACATAAAAATTAATTATGGTATTCTGTTGCATACTGCGCAATAATTATATATTTAATGATGTAATCTATTGTTTATTATGAAGTATTTTTATATTTTTGATTGTTAAATAGTAGTTAAAGTTTAATTTTTTATAAAAAATACTTATAATTAGGTATAAATAAAGTCCTTTTAGTGTTCTAAAAATAGATAAATAAAGATAAAAAAATTGATAATAATGCTTAAATGCAAGCTTTTTATGCTGATAAAATAGGAGAAGTTTGGGGTAATACTGTTATTAATCAAACTTTAATCGGTAAATTGTTTTTTCATCGTTACTTTATTATTAAAATAAATAATATTCATAATGATTAAATAAATTTTTATTACTATTTTTGACGGCCTTGGGGTAGATACAGAGGAGTAAAATGATGGAACTCTTAATGGGTGTATTAGTTACGATTGGAATAGGTCGTTATATTATTAAAGGCTATTCAGCTACCGGTGTTTTAATGATTGGCGGCATATTGCTGCTTATTATCAGCGCTATTATGGGTAAAAATATATTACCTAATGATGTGCCAGTGACGGGTTGGAAAACCACCGATATTTTAGAATATATCAAATACCTACTGATGAGCCGTGGTGGTGATTTAGGCATGATGATTATGATCTTATGTGGTTTTGCTGCCTATATGACCCATATTGGGGCTAATGATGTTGTGGTCATAATAGCTTCTAAGCCATTACAAATGATCAATTCACCTTATGCACTCATGGTTGCGGCATATATTGTCGCTTGCTTAATGTCATTAGCAGTGTCTTCTGCAGCAGGACTGGGTGTCTTATTGATGGCAACCCTATTTCCGATTATGGTTAATGTCGGAATTAGTCGTGGCGCTGCAGCAGCAATTTGCGCCTCACCAGCTGCAATAATTTTGGCTCCTACATCAGGTGATGTTGTATTAGCAGCAAAAGCATCAGGCATGCCACTAATTGATTTTGCTTTTAAAACCACGTTGCCTATTTCGATTATTGCTATTATTGCTATGGCCATTAGCCACTTTTTTTGGCAACGCTACCTTGATAAACGTGAACAGGTAAAAACAGAAAAACTTGATGTTAATGAAATAAAGACCAAAGCACCTGACTATTATGCTATTTTACCTTTTACGCCCATTATTGGGGTATTAATTTTTGATGGTAAATGGGCACCTCAATTACATATTATTACTATTATCGTTGGCTGCATTATTCTAACGAGCTTAATTGAATTTGTGCGCTATTTTAGGGTAAAAACGGTATTTGATGGGTTAGATGTTTGTTATCGTGGTATGGCTGATGCATTTGTCTCAGTTGTTGTACTGCTGGTGGCTGCCGGCGTATTTGCCCAAGGGTTAAGTACTATCGGATTTATTACCTCGTTAATTAATTTATCACAATCTTTTGGGTCTGGCGCTATTGTAATGATGATTGTGTTGGTGGTGATTACTATGTTGGCGGCAATGACAACGGGTTCCGGTAATGCACCATTTTACTCTTTTGTTGAATTGATCCCACGGTTAGCCGCACAAATGGGAATTAATCCGACTTACCTAGTTATCCCTATGTTACAGGCCTCTAATCTTGGTCGAACAATGTCTCCGGTGTCAGGTGTGGTGGTTGCTGTGTCAGGAATGGCGAAAATTTCACCTTTTGAAGTGGTTAAACGTACGTCTATTCCAGTTTTAGTTGGATTATTGGTTGTTATTATTGCAACTGAAGTTTTAGTTCCAGTTCATCCTGTATAAATTTTCCCAGTTATATCAAATCCGGATCCATGTTTGTAACCGTGTTCCGGCTTTGATTATTGAGTGTGTTAGCCATATTTTAATCTCATGATTTGGAATTGATTTTTATCATTAACTTTCACATGTCGTGACGAACTGATTGATAGCTAATGTAAATTCTCCATGCAAGGTAATTAATCATGTTTTTGGTAGCAGAATTGATAATTGGCGCAATTTTGGGATTAATTATTAGCTTAACCGGCGTTGGTGGGGGAGTTATTGTATTACCGATTTTAACTTATTTTTTTGGTATGGATGCCTTGTCTGCAGTTGCAACCGCCAATTTTCTTTCTATGCTAATGAAAATCTCATCTTCTTATATGCATTTTCGTTTAGGCAATGTTCCGATTAAAAGTGCTGTGGCTGTGTTAGTTATTATGTTACCAGCCACAGTATTGACAAGTTTTTTAGTAACTTATTTTAGTCAATGGCAAGGTTATCAACAGCAAGTTGAATTAGCCATTAATATCCTTATTGTAGTCGCGATTATTTATTCCCTTTTTCTCTTTATTTATCGTATATTTTTTTCATTTTCGTTAAATCAGTTGGAAAAAAATAACACTATTAACGTAAGATCTTTACTGTTGCCTGCTATCGCTGCTGGGGTAGTGCTTGGTGCGACTGGAGTAGGAGGTGGTGTTGTTGTATTGCCACTATTATTACGTTATTTAAAATTATCAATTAAACAAGCGATTGGCACCGCGATTTTTGTCACCACTATTTTATCAGGTTCATCAGCAATAGCCTATATGCGCGATGGGCATACTCATATTGTTCTTGCTTTTATCCTATGTGTAGGGTCATTGATTACTATGCCGCTGGCCAAATATTTAATGTTGCATTTATCTGATCGTGTTTTGCAGTATCTAACGCTATTATTTATTTTATCAAGTGCCATTATGATGAGTATAAAATTATGGTACTACTTTTAACGGCCAAAAATATAAGAACCCATTGTTTTTGGAATTTCAACACTTTGATACATAAGTAATCCCACAATGGTTAACACTATGCCGCCTATTAACATCATTCCTAAAGTCCAGTAAGGGCTGATTTTAAATCCTTGCCATTTTGAATAGCGAATTGCTAGATGACGGGCGCTATGGACCAGTGATGCAATTCCGCTAATAGTTATTGCGGTTCCTAAGGCCATCATTAGAGCGGCAATAATTCCCCAAAAATAAACACCGATTACATAGGAAAAAAGTAGAACAATTAATGCGCCAGAGCAAGGACGTGCCCCCATTGCAGCAATAACAGCAAGTTGAGTTCGCCAATTGCCTTGTAATTCTTCATCAGACAATACATGTTTGTGACCACAATTACAGTCATGAGAATGTTGAGGTTGGGTGGGCGAATGAATTTTAGTAAATTGATAGGGAGCATACCGAGATTTTTTAAATATTTTTCTCAGTCGAGAAATCGCTTTTAGAAATAATAATAGACCAAGAAAAAAAACCAAGCCGTAGCTTAATTTTTCTAACCAAAAGCTACTTAGATGTAAGTGTCGGCTAGATAGCTGGAATAATCCGAGGACAATCGATGTTAAAAGAATAGCAATAGCTCCCTGTAATAAGGATGCTAATAACGTAAGGGTAAGACTTTTTTTTAGTCGTGAAGAATGGGTGGCAATATAAGTGGTAATAATGATTTTTCCGTGCCCGGGTCCCAAAGCATGTAATAAACCATATAAAAAGCTAAAACCAACCAGTAATAAGCCTGCTTCAGTTGGCGAGTTTGCCACGCGCATCAGAAGAGAAGAAAGATGTTGATTAAGTTCTCGCTGCCCAGTGATCGCTAGTTGTAATCCAAGATGCCAATATTTGTACAGATAAAATGACAATACGATAAAAATGAAACTAAATAATCCGATTAATATAGCGTATTTCTTATTAAATAGATTGATTGCAGGCTTATTGGGCATTATTGACATATTATGTTTACCTTTTGCGCAAATTGTTGGCCGAGACTAAGGTCTTCTTGTGGAGTTTCTCCTTTATCAAGAGAAAGGGCGTAGTTAATCATCGATGCGCTGGGCTTAGGTGTTATCAGTTGAATTTTGCATTGAGATAAGGTATCAGTTAGCGATGAAATTTGCTTTTTGCTGCGATAAGTCATATCAACATAATAACTCGGATCATAAGTCATTACGGTTAATGTCTTACCTGTTATAGGTTCTGGTTTAGCTAATTCTAACGTAAAAGAGAGCACGGCTTGGTTGCCTTTGCGCGATAGGTGATACTCTTTAGGGTAAAAGCGAAATTTTATTAACTTATTCTTATCATATAGAGAGGTAAAATAGTGTTGCTTAATAACATTAGCCATGACTTCTGCACTTAATTGCTTCCACACTTCATCACTTTCTTTTGCCTGTTGTGCATCATAAAGTAAATCAGCTGATGTCATGGGATCCATAACCCAAGTCATTTTCATCGCAATAAGGTGACCATCTTTTATTTGTAATTGGTTTTGCATATCAATAAAACTGTGGGGATGAGCAAAAACCGTTATTGAATAGCATAATGCTAAAGCTGCTAGCAAACGTTGTAGAAAAATTTTCACTATGGTTACTAATTTGTAATAACACATTTGAGCCATCGAATAGGATATTTTGATTAACTGAAAATAGCATATTTTATGCTGTCAATTTTCTTTGCTAATTAAATGTTACTTTGCTATTTAATTGGTTAAAAGGTTTATTACTTATATTTACTTAAATTTTTTTGCGCAATAGTGGATTATATTCCTTTAATAATAAATATATTGTTGTTTAAAACATCTCTTTCTATCCTAACTAGATTAATCAATCGCTTTATTCGATCGATATTTGTGCATCAATAGTTTTTGCTAATCATAAATGTTTATATCGAACGTTTTAAACGATTGGAAGTCATTTAAATGATTAGGTTAAAAATAGAGAACAAGGAAGTTTAATAATACAGGGATGTATTTATAAAATGAGAGTCAGCCTACAGCATGGACAAGGTGAAGTAATGGAAAAAATAGTGTTGATCTTTTGAGGCTATTTTAAATTTAAATTGGTGACTATCTAATCAGTCACCTTTGAATAGCGTTACTTAAAGTGGTTAGCTAATTAAAAAAATTTTTACTTATTTGCTGGTACTTCCGATGAATGATGGGTTGATATCTTCCACTCTTTACCATCCCAGACGTAGGTAAATGTATAACGAGCAGAAACAGTGGATTTATCTTTAAAAGTAAAAGTATAAGTACCGATATCGATTGCTTTATTACAACCAATACGAATAGTTCGGTTATCAATTTTTCCTACTGGTTTTTTGGCTAAAAAGTGTTTGAAATAGTCGACACGTTCAGCATCCGTTAAACGAACCTGACTTGATATAGTTGGTAATAATACTGCATCTGCGAGGTAGTTCGCCGAAACTTTTTTTGCATCGCCACTTTTTAATGAATCATTCCAACGATTGAATAAACTAGCAATTTGTTGTTGATCTACCTTTATACATTTGGGCGCCGTATCTAGAGCGAATGTATAGCTAGAAAGTAAAGTTAATGGAATAGTAAAAAATTCAGTTTTCTCATAAACGTCTCGCTAGTAAGTATTATTTTTGTGATATTTTAGTATGATTATTATTTCATATAGAAATAATTTTTTATATGTTTAGTAATCTATTTCAGCAATAGTCAGAATCGGTAAAAAATTGAAATTTTCACTGAAACTTTTTTCCAAGCCTATTCTTTTAAAATTTTAATTTATAAATCCATTTCATATGGTTAACTGAAATTGTTTTTTGTCTATGCTGATTATGGCGCAATTAAAGATTAGATTAGTCAATATGATTAGTACAATGGTTACTTAAATAACAGCAATTTTTGCCGCTGGTTACTTATCTTTTGATTGAGTTATAATTGAGTGAAAAGGTAATTGTAATGATATTGGACAGTTGGCCCAAGGACAAAAGCCAATTGGATAAACTATTAACCTTTGAAGCCTATAACGCTCAATAGCTAATATTAATTATTGTAGGTAATTATTATGCCAATCTATCCTCTATTACATCATCCCCGTATCGCTTAATAACGCAATGAAGGTTGAACGTGCTTTCACTGCTGCGGAATAACGTTCCGTGGCTTTTAACCCTATTAGAGATTAAAAACCATGCCAGATAAAATTAAACATTGGTCTAAAGTAGAATTGCTCCACCAAACAGTTACTAACCCTAATATTCACGTTAAAGGTATAAATAGTTATTACAGCCAATGCTGGGATGACGGTTTTGAGAAAAGTGTGGTTCGCTATCTGCATGGCGATAGTATTAGTCAACGGTGGACGCCACTGGGCACCGTTGATCAACTCTGGATAGGTGATTATGTATGCATTGCTGCTGAAGTAGTGATCTTGATGGGGGGCAACAATACTCATCGGACTGATTGGTTCAGTATTTATCCCTTCATGCAAACTATTGAGCAAGCCTATTTAGCGCGAGGTGATACTCACTTGGATAATGGTTGCTGGATTGGCATGCGTGCCATGCTGATGCCGGGAGTTACTATTGGTGAAGGTGCTATCGTAGCAGCGGGTAGTGTGGTTACCACCCATGTTGAACCTTATACTATATTAGCCGGCAATCCAGCTAAATTGGTCAGACAGCGCTTTGAGCCTTTGGTGATCTCGCGGCTTTTAGCCCTAAATATTTACCGGCTTAGTACTGTAGATTTTGCAGTTATTCGTCCGTATTTGACGGCTAATAATATTGACGAACTGGAACGAGCTGTTGCTAGCCTGTCTATAAGTTAAACTAGTCAATATGTATAACAAATATAAAAGCCAGATAGTTGGATATGATCTGGCTTTATTATTAGATTAGTTATTGATTAGAGTTTGATGATAGCAATAATAGCAATCACACTAATAATGGCAGCAGCACCATAAAAAATCCATTTACCAGCCGGAATTGCTATTTTTAGATCATGCATGCCATGATGAAGTCGATGTAGCCCACACCAAATAGGCAAAATGATCATTAATAGTAAAAAAATACGACCAATAAAGCTTTGGCAAAATGTCAGAATGCGTTCATAACTGAACATTTCTGGCGCTAAACCTAAAGGAATTAAAATTGCTAGCAAAAGAATAATAGCGGGAGAGACAATTGCACTCCACATACCACCAGCACCAAATAATCCCCAAAAAATAGGTTCATCAGAACGTTTAGGAGGGTGATTCATCATTGTTCTCCTTAGATTATATTAGCGCTACAGCTAAGATAATGACTGTTACTAGAAAAGTGATACCCCAGAATAATTTTATGATGCTTTCTTGGGCTATTTTTTTATTTTTTATCACAATATTGACCGCTTTAGGCGCCAGTTCAAACCAGGTTTTTGTATGAAATAAAGTCGCTATTAAAGTGAAAATATTAATTAGTAAAACGATAGGATTATGGAGCAAGGCAACATAGTTAGACCAACTTTCAGGACCGGCTTGTAATGAAAAAACGCCATAAAGCACGACTAAGCTAAACCAAATTTGTGGGATGGCGGTTGCTTCACGGATAACATAAAAACGATAAAATTCAATCTGTTGCCACCAACTTGATGACATTTCGCGAACATAGGGCTTACGTTTTGTCGTCATTTTTTTTCCTTAGCTTGGTTTCAACATAGCGATAATAAAATCTTCAGCACTTGCTGCTTTTCCTTGTTGAATTGCCGCAGCAGGATCAACATGTTTAGGACATACTTCAGAGCAGTAACCGACAAATGTACAACTCCATACCCCATTATCGCTATTTAGTAATGGCATGCGTTTTTTTTGGCCTTTATCGCGATTATCGAGGTTATAACGTTGTGCCAGTGTGATCGCCGCAGGGCCGATAAATTCTGGATTAAGACCAAATTGAGGGCAAGCAGCATAACAGAGACCACAATTAATACAGCCAGAGAATTGATGGTATTTCGCCATTTGACTAGGTGTTTGTTTATTAGGGCCATCACTAACTTTACGATTATTACCAATAATATAGGGTTTAATCGCTTCAAGGCTCTCAATAAAATGGGTCATATCTACCACTAAATCTCTTTCGATAGGAAAATTTCCCAATGCTTCTACTTTTAAACCATCGGTATAGTCCCGTAAAAAAGTTTTGCAGGCTAATTTAGGCACTTGATTAACCATCATACCGCAAGAGCCACATATGGCCATGCGACAAGACCAGCGGTACGAGAGATCCGATGCTAAGTGGTCTTTAATGTAACCGAGAGCATCCAGCAAAGAGGTTTGTTCGTCATAAGGAACTTCATAAGTGACAGGATAAGGGACATCGTCTGTTTCAGGATTATAGCGCATGATCTCCATTTTCAGTGTTTTCATCTTAGCCATTCGCTTGCTCCTTATTTGCTTGCTCTTGTGCTGTTGCTTCACCACCATATACTCGTTTAGCGGGTGCTAATTTGGTAATTTTTACATCACGATAAGCTATATGCGGCGCGCCTTGTGAATCGTAATAGGCAAGAGAATGTTTTAGGAAATTAACATCATCACGTTCAGTACAGCCTTCATCCAGACGCTGATGGGCGCCACGAGATTCTTGGCGATAGAAAGCAGAGTGAGCCATGCATTCTGCTACATCCAGACTAAATCCTAATTCGATAGTATAGAGCAAATCAGTATTAAAGACGCTGCTATGATCTGTAATTTCAATCTGTTTAAAGCGTTCTTTAAGTTCGGCTAATTTATTTATGGTTTTTTGCATTAATTCTGGTGTTCGATAGATGCCACAGCCTTCCTCCATTGCTATTCCCATTTCATCACGGATGTTAGCCCAATTCTCTTTACCTTTTTGGTTGAATAGCTTGGTTAAATTGGTCTCAATCTCACGCGCTTTTAATTCAATAGCATTATTATTTGCTGGAGGGGCTTCAGTGGCATATTTAGCCGCTTCGGTGCCAGCCAATCGTCCAAAAACGACTAATTCTGCTAAGGAGTTAGAACCTAGGCGGTTTGCACCATGTAAGCCAACAGATGAACATTCGCCCACAGCAAACAGACCTTTAATTGATGTTTCACATTTCTGATCCGTTTCAATACCTCCCATTGTATAGTGCGCGGTTGGGCGGACAGGGATAGGATCTGTAACTGGATCGACGCCGACATAAGCTTTGGCTAATTCACAAATAAAAGGCAGACGTTCATGTAGTTTCTCTGCCCCCAGATGACGTAAGTCAAGATGTACAACATCACCGCGAGATGATTTTATTGTGCGTCCTGCACGCCATTCATGCCAAAAAGCTTGAGAAACCTTGTCTCGTGGACCTAATTCCATATATTTATTTTCTGGTTTACCTAGTGGAGTTTCAGGCCCTAAACCATAATCTTGCAGATAACGATAGCCGTCTTTGTTGATGAGGATCCCACCTTCGCCCCTACAGCCTTCAGTCATGAGTATTCCAGAGCCTGGCAAACCAGTTGGATGGTATTGGACAAATTCCATATCACGTAATGGAATGCCATGGCGTAACGCAATACCCATGCCGTCACCAGTAACAATTCCACCGTTAGTATTATAACGGTAAACCCGACCGGCACCACCGGTGGCCATAATAACGGCATTTGCGCTAATTTGAATATGAGCGCCTTCCATCATATCAATAGCAACTAGGCCATGTACTCGTCCTTCATTAACAAGAATGTCTAATACAAAATGTTCATCGAATCGTTGGATTTGTGGGTATTTGAGTGAAGTTTGAAATAAAGTATGTAACATATGGAAGCCGGTTTTATCAGCAGCAAACCAAGTGCGCTCGATCTTCATTCCGCCAAAACGGCGGACATTCACAGTTCCATCTTTTTTACGACTCCATGGACATCCCCATAATTCCAATTGTGTCATTTCTGTTGGGCAGTGTTTGACAAAATATTCAACTACATCCTGTTCACATAACCAATCTCCTCCTGAAACCGTATCATTAAAGTGATAATCATAGCTATCATGGGATTGAGCGATTGCAGCAGCGCCACCTTCTGCAGCAACGGTATGACTGCGCATGGGGTAGACTTCTGAAATCAAGGCAATTTTCAGATGGGGATGAGCTTCAGCAGCAGCAATTGCTGCTCTTAAACCTGCTCCACCAGCTCCTATTATGGCTAAATCAGCATTAAAGGTTTGCACACTATGCTTCTCCATTACTAATTGAAATAAACTTCATGTTGTTATGGCATTGTTATTTAATTATGATTAATAATTAACAATAAATTATTATTTAGCAATTTATAACAAATTGTTACCGACAGAGATTTGATTCAGGTATAAGTTTTCTAGGATTTTGTTTATAAAAAGTGAGAGCGAATAGATTTGTTTAAAAATTCGCTATTTTTGACCATAAAATGAGTATAATTAAGGTTATATGTTATCTTGTTACCTTAATGGATTTAGAGTTGGTTTTATTTTTATTGATAATGATTTTTCAATAAGTTTCAAACAAGCATTAGTAGCAAATTTTTGTTGCTAACATAATAAATAATATGATTTTTATTTAATAAAAATAGCATAATTATATGTTCATTTATTGGTATATAACATTATTCCATTTTAGGTTTTTTTATCATCAATAAAATATATTCATTAATAATATTTCCATGAGCAATAAGGTAATTTTAGTCATATTTATGATATTTTTGTGTTTATAAAATCATTATAAATAAATGCATTATTTAATAATAAATATTTGTACTAATGCATTAAAATGATTATTTTTAGTATTTTTATTAATCTTACAGCTGAAAATAACTTCTTAATACTTTTAACATATTGATATTATTTGAATTTGTTTTTTATGGTATGATGATTTTCAGTTGAAATATTTTCTTTATTCAGCTAAATTGGAGATGATATAGAAAATAGTTATATCAACTTATAACTAATGTTAATTATTTCTTTCAACTAATTAATATTTTCAAGTTCTCTTACTATTCAACTAAGGGTTAGCTTATTTTTGTTAAAAACCTAGTGATGAGATTAACGATATGAAACATTTGTTTATTTGTTTACAGGCGAGTAAACTAGCGCGCTTTATTCTTTTTTGGAGTTTTTACAATGAGTGAGATAGTGAATTGGCAACCAAGCGCGTCTATCAATAACTTACTGAAAAGAGCCAAAATTATTGCTGAAATCAGACGTTTTTTCATCGATCGGGGAGTAGTAGAAGTAGAGACGCCTATATTAAGTAAATTCACGGTAACAGATATTCATCTTTCGCCGTTTGAAACCCAATTTATTGCTCCAGTGATCGCTGACAGCACCAAATTGTATATGATAACCAGTCCGGAGTATCATATGAAACGTTTGCTAGCGGCTGGCAGTGGGCCTATATACCAAATAATTAAAGCTTTTCGTAATGAAGAAGAGGGACGTTACCATAATCCAGAGTTTACTATGCTTGAATGGTATCGACCTCATTATGACATGTACCGACTTATTGATGAAGTGGATGATTTGCTGCAACAGATTTTGGACTGCCAACCAACTGAACGGATATCATATCAACAGGCTTTTCAGCGCTATCTAAATATTGATCCATTAGCACCGGAATCAGAAAGAAAACAATTGCGTGATGCAGCAGTGAAGTTGGGTTTAAATAACGCAGAAACAGAAGAAGACAAGGATGTGTTGTTACAATTTTTGTTTACTATGGGAGTTGAACCTAATTTAGGTAAAGATAAACCCACCGTTATCTATCATTTCCCTTCTTCACAGGCAGCATTAGCCGAAATTAGTAAAGAAGATCACCGGGTTGCTGAACGTTTTGAAGTTTATTTTAAGGGTATTGAGTTGGCTAATGGTTTTCGTGAGTTGACAGATGCACAAGAACAAAGAGAACGTTTTGAGCATGATAACCAAATTCGTGAAAAAATGGGTTTACCAGAACAGCCTATTGATGAGTGTCTCCTTGCTGCATTAGATAAAGTCATTCCTGATTGTTCAGGCGTTGCTTTAGGCATTGATCGTTTAGTTATGTTGGCGTTGAATGCAGAAAAAATCAGTGATGTTATCTCTTTTTCTATCGAGCGGGCTTAATATTAGTAAGCTAATAGTAATCAGCGGTAAATTGTTACCGCTGAGTTTATTGGTGGTTGTTATTGATGTTGATGCTGCTTTTGCAAAAATTTTACCCCACGATCAGGGAAATCGGTAAAGGCATCATCGACGTTAGCTTTGTTATAGATAATATCAAACAGTTGTTCACCGTTTTTCACGTAATTTGGTAGCTTATCAATCCGAATGGTATAAGGATGAACGACTAACTTATTTTTGTGTGCATCTTTAACCATAGCAGTAAGCTTTATTTTACCAGGCTTGGAGTTGTCACTAATAAGCATGTGATAATCTGGTCCTATCCCATCAGCATATTTAGCCACTTCTTTCATTGCGCCTGGTTTGAACATCCAATCATAGCTATAGTTAGTCCAGCTACCGTTAGGCTGCTCTTCATAGGTTTCATGCCAATCAGTATAAGCAATTAATTGAACCAGTTTTAAATCCATACCTAATTTAGGTAAAAGCTCTTTTTTAATACGTTTTAATTCATTAGCATCAAAACATTGGAGATAAACATTGTCGCTTTTGTTGCTGTAGCCATATTGCTTCAGTACTTCTAACACCCTAGTCGAAATATCTTTTCCTTCTTGCTTATGAAACCAAGGTGCTTTAATTTCAGGATAAATGCCTATGTTTTTGCCGGTTGATTTATTTAAACCTTGGACAAATTCAATTTCTTCTTGAAAAGTATGAATATGGAAGTTGGATTTTCCCATCGGGAAACGGTTAGGATAGGTTTGCACCTTTTTACCGTCTTTGATTTCAAAGGCTTCAGTAAATTTGAGTGAACGAATTTCTGGTAAGGTAAAATCAATGGCATAAAAGCGACCATCTTTGCGAGCACGGCCTGGAAAGCGGTCAGCAACGTCTGTTACGTTATCAAGATAGTGATCATGTAGTACAATTAGCTCATTATCTTTTGTCATTACCAGATCTTGTTCAAGAAAATCGGCACCTTGCGCGTAAGCCATTGCTTTGGCGGGTAATGTATGTTCAGGCAGATAACCACTTGCACCACGATGAGCAATAACGACTTTTGCATTAGATTGGGCAATTGTTGACATCGACATAACTAATAACATACTAGCAACCAAGGTATTTAATTTTATATTCATTAGTATAATTCTCTTTATTATGATTGGGGAAATCAGCGATAAAGTGAAGTTTCCCCTGTTGGCCGAGTTTATTAATTAAAAATAGTAGATTTATGAAAAAAATTAGCCATGTTGTTCCATCATTTGGCGCTTGTGTTTACTTTCACCTAACATCACGATAAACAATAAAATAACAGATAGCAGACTACCGCCAATCATTACCATAAAGCCGCCATTCCAGCCGAAATAGTCAACGGTATAACCCACGATAGCACTTGCCGCTACCGAACCACCCAGATAGCCAAATAAACCGGTAAAACCAGCAGCAGTGCCAGCGGCTTTTTTAGGAGCTAATTCAAGTGCATGTAAACCAATCAACATAACAGGGCCATAGATCAAGAACCCAATAATTAGCATGCAAGCCATATCAATATGAGGATTTCCTGGAGGATTAAGCCAGAAGGCAACGGTTGCAATGGTTACTAATGCCATAAAAAATACGCCAGTGGCACCACGATTCCCTTTAAAAACTTTATCTGACATCCAACCGCAAAGTAGTGTGCCAGGAATACCTGCATACTCATATAAGAAATAAGCCCACGAGGATTTATCCATAGCAAAATGTTTAACTTCACGTAAGTAAGTTGGCGACCAGTCAAGAACGCCATAACGTAGTAAATAAACAAAAACGTTAGCAAAAGCTATCATCCAAAGCAGTTTATTAGGCAAAATATATTGCATAAAGATCTGCTTTGCGGTCAGCTCTTTTTCATTTTTAGCGGTATAATCAGGTGGGTAGTCATTTTTATATTCTTCAATCGGTGGTAAACCACAGGATTGTGGAGTATCACGCATTAGAGCAAAAGCAATGATAGCAACTAAAATGGCAGCAAAAGCTGGCATATATAACGCTGCTTTCCAGTCGTGGAACCATGCCATACCTAATATAAATAATAAAGGTGGGATGCCACCACCAACATTATGTGCGCAGTTCCAAATCGAAACGATACCACCACGTTCTTTTTGTGACCACCAGTGAACCATTGTTCGGCCGCAGGGAGGCCATCCCATACCTTGAAACCAACCACACAGGAAGAGTAGAACAAACATGATCATAATGCTTGAAGTTGCCCAAGGCACAAAGCCCATAATCAGCATCACAGCGGCGGATAAAATTAGCCCAGCAGGTAAAAATACTCTCGGATTTGAACGATCTGAGATGGAACCCATGATAAATTTTGAGATACCATACGCAATTGAGATACCAGATAGCGCAAAACCAAGATCACCTTTAGAAAAACCTTGCTCAATTAAATAGGGCATTGCTAAGGCAAAATTCTTTCTAACTAGATAGTAAGCAGCGTAACCAAAGAATATACCAAAGAAAATTTGCCAACGTAGGCGGCGATATAGTGGATCTATTTGATCTGCCGGAACTCTTTTGTTATGTGGTGCTGGCTTGAAAATACTTAACATAATTCCCCTCCGATAGCATTTAAATTATTGCTATCAAGTAATAAGCAATTGCTAAAACGAAAAATGTGAGACGTTATTATTCAGTCTTCTTTCTTAATCGCGCGCTAAGATAACTCATGTTAATGCATATGTCTGCATATGAATGCGAAAATGTTATAAATTTGTGCGTAAACAGACAAAATATATATCGGCCATAGAAATAATTTTTTAATTATTCAAGCATAAGTGTGAACTTCGTCATAAATTTTTGAGTTCTGCTATCAAAAATCACTATGAATGCTCGTTTTGTTTCTTAATAAACATTATTGATTAAAAATTGTTTATATTGTGATAGATGATCGCTTATAAAGTCAGTATCAAATATCAGATTTAAGCGAATAACTCTCCCCTAGCGGAAATTATTGCTGAGCGTTCTGTGGGTTGCACGATTTTGCACTGAGTGGACATTGTTATTCTCCACTCAATGAATGGCTTTATTGTTAAACAGATATTCAATTAGGCATATTTTGACTTGATTCAACTTAATTATTATCTGCTAGCTAAATAACAATTCTTTGCGTGTTGACCCTGGAAAAAGTAGCTTAGAATGAAGTTCAACATCAACCCATAAGCAGGAAGAAAAAATAACATACAAATAAATAACTTAAAGCTATAATCGACTAAAGCAATTTCCACCCAGTTTGTCGCCATAAAAGGGTCAGTGCTGCGATAAAATGCAATAAAAAAGAAAGCAATCGTATCTAGTAGATTACCGAAAAACATTGCAGCAGTTGGCGCAATCCACCAACGACGATAATTACGTAATTTATTGAACACGAAAATATCCATAATTTGGCCTAAAGCGTAAGCCATGAAGCTTGCTAGCGCAATACGGGCAACAAATAAATTAAATTCATTTAGTGTAATAAACCCTTGCCATTGTCCTTGGTAAAAAAGTGCCGACAGAATGTAGGAGACAGAAAGCGCTGGCAGCATAGCCGCAGCAATAATCCGGCGAGCGAGAGCAGCACCATAAATACGTACAGTTAGATCCGTTGTCAAAAAAATAAAAGGGAAAGTAAATGCTCCCCATGTGGTATGAAAGCCAAAAATGGTAATCGGCAGTTGTACCAGATAATTACTTGAGCTAATTATCAAAATATGAAAAAAGGAAAGCCAGATGAGAGCCTTAATTCGCTGTTGTGGCGTCAATTCGAACATATTATACCTTTTTGGTTAAATGGGGTGAGGGAACCCATGACAATTTAATTTACGCAGTGCATCATACGCCTGAGATAAGATTAAAGCAAAATGAATAGTAAAATTTTCTTATCTATTTTTATTTAATAAATGGCAGGAGAATTTATTTGATTTGTAATATAATGCCAAGCTATTGAAGAGGCTTTAAAACGAAATACCTATGCCAGATATTTTTACTAATCCAAATCGAACCCTTGATACACAAGGATTACGTTGTCCTGAACCAATGATGATGATAAGAAAAATGGTTCGTCAGATGGCTGAAGGTGAAACGTTATTAATTATTGCTGATGATCCGGCTACAATTCGTGATATTCCTGCCTTTTGTCGTTTCATGCAACATCAACTTTTAGCTGAAGAGATTGAGCAAACTCCGTACCGTTATTTGATCCGCAAAAAAGTGAATTAATACTAAAAATGAAACGCTGTTAAATAAAATAATATATTGAAAAAGAGAGGTTATCGCAATATGCCTCTCCTTTATCCAATATATAAATAATATTTAATAAAAAGTTTATTCTGTCTGACGTGCCTTTAATAAGCGCAGTGCATTTGCGGTCACTAGTGCCGTAGCACCAGAATCCGCTAAAACAGCCATCCATAAGCCGGTTATGCCTAATAAACTAGTCACAAGGAAGATGGCTTTTAGTCCTAAGGCGATAGAAATGTTTTGACGAATATTGGCTCTGGTTGCTCGCGACAACATAATGATCTCGGCTAATCCAGTTAGCCGATTATGTGTTAATGCCGCATCAGCGGTTTCAAGCGCGACATCCGTTCCATTACCCATGGCAATACCAACATTAGCCGCTTTCATTGCGGGAGCATCATTAATACCATCACCAACCATCAGGGTATGATCGGTTTTACTGAGCGATATAATTGCATTGACTTTATCTTCAGGTAACAGTCCCGCCCGATAATCTAAACCAATTTTTTGGGCAACTGATTTAGCTGCCAGTGGGTTATCCCCCGTTAGCATGACAGTTTTAATACCAAGTTTTCGCAGCTTATTAACAGCATCAAACGCATCTATGCGTAATGTATCTTGCATTGCAATAATGCCAAGTAGCTTATTATCGACTAATACCACCACAACGGTTTTGCCTTGATTTTCAAGTTTTTTTACCGTTTGTTGCCATTTTATGGTTAATATATCGTCAGCCAGTTTATTCGGTGCTGATACCAGAATATGTTTACCTGCCAAATAACCCTCCACCCCAATACCGGCCAATGCTTTATGATTTTCGGCGGGTTCAACATTAATTTCTAGTGCTTCAGCTTTGGCCAAAATCGCTTTTGCTAAGGGATGGTGTGAGCCATTTTCGACTGAAGCGCTAAATTGCAATAGTGTTTCCTGAGCCACGGTTTCAGCTGTTATGATGTCTGTAACTTGCGGTTTTCCTTCGGTAAGCGTACCCGTTTTATCTAAGGCCACTTGGGTGACTGAACTTAATTGCTCTAAAGCTGCGCCACCTTTAATCAGTGCACCTCGACGGGTTGCTGCGGCCAGGGCAGAAGTAATTGCCGCTGGCGTAGAGATCACTAAGGCACAAGGGCAGCCGATTAATAGCAAAGTTAGGCCACGATAGAGCCATACATCCCAAAGTTGAGCAAAAAATAGCGGGGGAATAATAATAACCAATATAGCGATTAACATAATAGTGGGCGTGTAAATTTGGCTAAAACGATCAATAAATCGTTCAATCGGTGCGCGGCGCTCTTCAGCCTCCTCGATTAATATCATAATGCGATCGATTGCATTTTGCCCCTGTTCGGATACCACTTTCATTTGTATAGCGCGATCGATGGAAAGTGCACCTGCCAGTACTTGTTCGCCTGTTTTTCGTTCAACAGGCATTGATTCACCCGTTAGTGCGCTTTCATCAAAGCTGGCAAATTCATTCAGTAATTCAGCATCGGTTGGTAAACGGCCACCGGGAACAATTTCAATGATATCGCCTGGTTGCAGAGTTGAGACAGGAACAGTGATCTTTACCCCATTTTTAATTAGCGACGCTTGCTCAGGAATAAGAGCCATTAAACTACTAATGCCTCGCCGCGCGCGTCCTGCGGCATATGACTCTAATCTTTCTCCTAACATGAATAACAACAGTACCATCGCGGCCTCTTCGCTGGCATTAATAAATAATGCGCCTATTGCTGCCACACTCATGAGTGTTTCTATCGCAAAAAAAGTACCTGAGCGTATTAACTGTATTGCTCTAACAGTGATCGGATAGAGTCCATATAATGTTGTTAGAATAAAAGCAATTTGTCCTATTTTTACATCAATGAAGGAAATTACCCAGCTGATTAGCATTAAAAATAGTAAAATAATGATACGTTTAGATTCACTAAATGGATTATTTTGCCTGTTTTTTGCTGCTAACTCAGCTGTATTGAGGTGATATAATTTGAAGCCAGCTTGTTGCACAGCTTTGATTACATCATCACGAACATCATGATCAGCATCGACAATCAATTTTTCGGTTGTAAATAGCACTTTTACTTGTTTAACATGATTGACCTTACTGACGGCTATTTCAATTTTACGCGCGCAGCTTGCGCAGTCCATACCGCTTACAATCCAATGGAAGCGCTGCTTTCCTTTTGATATAAAAGCATTGCTTTCCTTAGAAATAAGTGAATGTTCACTTACACAGTTATGTTTATTGGTATCATTGCGTACATGCAGATCAGTAAGATTAGCGTGACTTTTCGCAGGGTGATGTTCTTCATCAGCTGACGGTTTTACTGATTGTGATACTGTTTTTTTGCTCTGCTTGTGACCATTAACTTTCTTTTTAGCGCTACAACAACCGCTAATTGTGCAACATCGTGTAGTATGCTTATGTTGTTTATGGGTATGTGCACACATAGTATCCCCTTTTAATGCACTCAACTTAAAATTTCGTTTCTGTGAGCTACTTTACACTTTAGAGTTAACTCTAAAGTCAAACATAAAAGAGGGGATTTTTTGATAAAAAATGCTATTAGCAAAAAAATAGTTATCAAACTTATAAATAAAGCGAACGTACAATTAAAAACTGACCAATAAAATAGCAAGCAGTAATTGTCGCTTTAGACGCTTTAAATGGATAACGAAAATTGGCGATCAGCCAGATACTGTTAGCAATAAAAAGTAAAAATGCGCCTATCATAATGGAGAAATTATGTTCTCTTGCTAGACCAAAATATTGTTCACCCGCTATCCATGCCATAATAAATGACATTATTAGTAGAAAAATGACAGGCGCCCGTAGTGACCCTGCCGGTCTCCAGATTATAAATAATACAATAACACTCAGGATCAGCAAGATAGCTAGTAATGGCAAGTAGAAAGAGAAGCTCATTTGCAGAGCAAAACTGATGGTATAAAGTAGGAAGCTAAGAGATAACAAGAAAATAGCGGGTAATAAGCGTTCACTCGAAAGCATTTGCCAGCCATCAGCATCACGAATAACCCCGCTATGATCAGGTAGCCGGAAGTATCAGTAATATCGGCACTCCAGGCCCAAAATACTAGCAATAATAGCGTAACTGGACGAAACAGCCAGCATTGCCATTGTGGGCCGCGATAGGCAGCATCAATATAGAGCCAACCAGAAAATAACACAGCAAGAAATGGCCAACTAATCATTGTTTCCCCACAAGCTAAAAAGATTAATTAGAAATTATTGATCCTATTAGAGGATAGACAATAATAATGACATAAATGATGAAAGCCTGGAAAATATTGTGAATAAATCGGTTATATTCGTTATTACCATTATTATGCTAGCGACGAAACGTTTTTTTGATCAGCGTCGACAAAATGTAATTAATGATAATTCGCCGATTATCAGCTATCAAGTTGAGATTATTGACAAGAAAGATTATCCCTATCCTAATATGCGCTCACGTCAACGAGAGGTTGTTATTCCTGAAACTTTTCGTTATGAAATTTATTTTCGGCGTCTATCAACTAGTGAAGTGATAAAGATTTTTGTTAAAACGGAAAAGGAATACAATGTGATTAAAAAAGGAGATAAAGGTACCCTTTATATACAGGGAACAAGATTTATTCGCTTTGAAATCAAAGCCAATGCAAAATAACTAAATTTATTAGCCAATTAGGCATGGCTCTTGTAATCGCTTATGGTTTATTGTTGCAATTTGTCGTTTTTTTGTCTTTTCTGCCAGGCTAAAAGTTCAAAAACGCCGAATAGAAATATTTTTATTTGCAGCCAACGAGGATGTTTTTCTGTTTTTGCAAAAGCGGCTTGCAAAAAAATGGCTTGCATAGCATGCATAAAAATCATAAATATCATTGCTACATCGATAAAATATTTTAATGGTTTAGGAAACGGATGGATTAAATTAAAAATCATAAAACCCCAAACAAAAACCATTAATAATTTTCCAGCATTTATTAACATGATATCTTCCAGTTAATCATTGATGACGGATATAAAGATAGTAAGCGACTTGCCCGGCAACTTTTTTACGATGAAGCTGCCAATTTTTAGGTAACATGGCTAAATTAGCTTCTGCTTCTGCCTCAACATAGATCCAACAGTTTTCGGTTAACCACCCATTCTGTTCTAATAGTAAAGCTGTTTGTTGCAAGAGACCTTTACGAAAAGGTGGATCAAGAAAAATGACATCATAGGCTGTGCCAGCCTGTGCTAAATAGTTTAATGTATCGCTATTAATTACTTGCGCATTTTTTGCTTCTAATTTAGCGAGATTGGCCACAAGTTGTGTTGCAATAGGGCGTTCTAATTCAATTAAAGTAGCGGAAGCGGCATTGCGAGAAAGTGCTTCAATAGCTAAAGCGCCACTACCAGCAAAACAATCAAGACAACGAGCCTCTTGAATCACAGGTATTAGCCAATTAAATAAAGTTTCTCTGAGCCTATCTGTTGTGGGACGTAAGCCCTCACTATCAGAAACAGGTAGTTTACGTCCTCGCCATTTCCCGCCAATGATACGAATTTGGCCACGTGATGCAGATTGTATTTTTCTTGCCATAATTTACATAGTTTAGTCATTACAGTTTGTTAATATAGGTGATAATAATACCAATGTTTATCGTCAGTATGTACAACATGAAAATTATCGCTAATTTAACATGAAATAGGTGTCAGATATGTGTTGCAAGCAAATCAAATGATACACTGCCAACATATTTTATTATTTACCTTGGTTACACCACATTTTTTACCGCTAGGAGTGTAATGGCAGATGGCTAAAAAGAGAAAAAAAAGTTTTTTTTCCTGGCTAGGGTTGGGATCTGAAAATGAAGTGCAAAAAAAAGAGACAGCGCAACAATCTGAACCGACGGTAGAAGACAAGGCTGAAGGGTTGACGGATGTCATAGAGGCATCAAAGCCGTCTGTAAAAGCAGAAAAGGTGCAGCCTCAAACAGTAAAAGAAGAAAATAGTCAATATCAAACAGTCGACGTTAAAGCCGCAGAAATTGTTACACTTAGTGAACATACTGTCACTTTACAAGCAAGAGATGAACAGAAAAAAACACCGTTGATGCAACAGCAAAAAAAACCGGCAAAAGAAAATTTCTTTTCGCGGTTAAGGCGGGGTTTATTAAAAACGCGGCAGAATATGGGTGTCGGTTTTGTTAGTTTTTTTCGCGGTAAAAAAATTGATGATGATCTATTCGATGAATTGGAAGAACAACTTTTAATCGCTGATGTGGGGCTAGAAACAACACGCAAGATTATAAATAGTTTAACTACTCATGCTAATCGTAAAGAGTTGAATGATGCTGCGATGCTATATAGCAAATTGCGCGAAGAAATGGCCACTATCTTATCTGTTGTTGAGAAGCCATTGGTTATAGAAAATAAGCTACCTTATGTCATATTGATGGTTGGGGTTAATGGGGTTGGTAAAACCACAACAATTGGTAAGTTAGCCCGTCAATATCAGGCCGAAGGTAAATCGGTAATGTTAGCCGCTGGAGATACATTTAGGGCAGCAGCGGTGGAACAATTGCAAGTTTGGGGAGAGCGTAACAATATCCCGGTTGTTGCTCAGCATACTGGAGCCGATCCTGCATCGGTTATTTTTGATGCCATTCAGTCGGCGAAAGCGAAAGGGATTGATATATTGATTGCAGATACTGCTGGACGATTGCAAAACAAAGTACATTTGATGGAAGAGTTGAAAAAAATTGTCAGAGTTATGCAAAAACTTGATCAACATGCACCTCATGAAGTGATGCTAACCTTAGATGCGAGTACTGGTCAAAATGCAATTAATCAGGCTAAAATTTTTCATGAGGCAGTGGGTATAACCGGTATTATTTTGACTAAACTTGATGGTACAGCTAAAGGCGGCGTGATTTTTGCTATTGCTGATCAGTTTAAGATCCCAATTCGTTATATCGGGATTGGTGAAGGCATTGATGATCTCCGGCCATTTGTAGCTCATGATTTCATCGAGGCGCTTTTTGTCCGAGAGGATTAATATCAATGATTCGCTTTGAACATGTTAGTAAAGCTTATCGTGGTGGTAAGCAAGCACTCCAGGGCATTGATTTTCATCTTCATCCTGGAGAAATGGCGTTTCTTACCGGTCATTCCGGGGCGGGGAAAAGTACCTTATTAAAGTTAATTTGTGGTATTGAACGCCCTAGTACTGGCCATATTTGGTTTGGCGGTCACGACATTAGTCGCTTAAAAAAACGGGAAGTCCCCTTTTTACGTCGACAAATTGGCATGATTTTTCAAGATCACCATTTGTTATTTGATAGAAACGTTTACGACAATGTTTCTATGCCGCTGATTATTGCCGGTGCCAGCTCTGAGGACATTCGTCGTCGAGTTTCTGCTGCGCTAGATAAAGTAGGTTTACTTAATAGAGCGAAAAGTTATCCAATCCAATTATCAGGTGGGGAACAACAACGGATAGGTATAGCTCGAGCCATTGTTAATAAGCCTAGTGTATTGCTAGCAGATGAACCAACGGGTAATTTGGATGATGAATTATCTGAAGGTATCATGCGATTGTTTGAAGAATTCAATCGCGTCGGTGTGACAGTTTTAGTCGCCACTCATGATCTTGAGCTTATTGCGCGTCGTCATTATGCTATTCTGACATTAAACGAAGGGAGAATGATAGGAGGTCAGAATGGCTAAAAAACCTATCCATAAAACAGCTAAAGCCAAAGCATTAAAGGGGGGCTGGCGAGAGCAATGGCGCTACGCTTGGCTAAATACATTAGCAGATATGTTACGCCAGCCTTTGGCTACGTTTTTGACGGTGGCTGTTATTGCGATCTCGATAACGCTGCCTAGTCTTTGTTATATTGTTTGGAAAAATGTTTCACAAGCAGCGCAACAATGGTACCCGACACCCCAATTAACCGTTTATTTGGATAAATCCTTAGATGAAAAAGGGGCTGAACAGACAGTCGCTGGTCTTAGGCAATTAGACGGTGTTAAAAGTGTTAATTATCTATCGCGGGAAGAAGCCATGATTGAGTTTCGTAATTGGTCAGGATTTGGCACAGCATTAGATCTATTAGAAGAAAATCCTTTACCCGCAGTAGCAATTATCACACCTAAAATTGATTTTCAAAATTCACAATCATTGATAAACCTGCGTAATAAAATAGGTCAATTAGCTGGAATTGAAGATGTTCGCATGGACGAAAGTTGGTTTACTCGTTTAGCCGCATTAACGGGTCTGATCGGCCAGATTGCATTGGTGATTGGTATTTTAATGGTTATGGCGGTGTTTTTATTGATAGGCAATAGTATAAGACTAAATATTTTTGCCCGTAGGGATACGATTAATGTCATGAAGTTGATCGGGGCGACAGATGGTTTTATTATGCGCCCTTTTTTAAATGGTGGTATTATACTGGGATTCTTTGGCGCTTTACTTTCATTAATACTTTCTGCACTATTGGTATGGCAACTGAGCGATATAGTTACCCAAGTAGCGGGTGTATTCGGTACTACATTTCATATTCAAGGGCTTTTGTGGGATGAAGTGCTATTAGTTATACTGGTTGCCGCGATGATTGGCTGGTTAGCGGCTTGGCTTGCTACAGTTCAACATTTAAGACGTTTTACGCCAGAGTGATCATTTTCAGCAGTAAAAGTGATTGGATAATCAATATTGAACTTTTATGCTGTCATTGTGTCGAAGTTAAAAGTTCAATGTAATTAAGTCAAGGCAATTTTCTTCGATACCAAGCAGTGGTAAACTACTCGATATCAGATTAATCGCTGAGCAATGGAATTCTGCTCAAATATAAACTTTTTATTTTAGAACTAACTCTTAGTTTATTGAATTCAAAGAGGATATCAATGACCAAAGATATGCAATCATTAGCATTAATTCCACAAGGTAGCATTGAAGCTTATGTGCGATCAGCTAATGCTTATCCGATGCTAACAGCAGAGGAAGAACAAGAATATGCAAAACGGCTGCATTATCATGGTGATTTAAACGCGGCTAAACAGCTTATTCTTTCTCATTTACGTTTTGTTATTCATATCGCGCGTAATTATTCAGGTTATGGATTACCACAAGCGGATCTAATCCAAGAAGGTAATATTGGCCTAATGAAAGCTGTTCGTCGTTTTAATCCTGAAGTTGGCGTACGTTTAGTTTCATTTGCTGTTCATTGGATCAAAGCTGAAATTCATGAATATGTATTGCGTAATTGGCGGATAGTTAAAGTTGCAACCACCAAAGCTCAACGTAAGCTTTTTTTCAATTTGCGTAAGAATAAGAAACGTATCGGCTGGTTTAATCAAAGTGAAGTTGATATGGTTGCCAAGGAATTAGGTGTAACCAGCAAGGATGTTCGTGAAATGGAGTCGCGAATGGCTGCACAAGATATGGCATTCGACATGAATGACGATGATGATAGTGGTGAAAATACGACTATTGCACCGGTTTTATATCTACAGGATAAATCTTCTGATTTTGCCGATAGCATTGAGGAAGATAATTGGGAAAACCATGCTACTGATAAATTGACGCAAGCACTGTCCAGCTTGGATAAGCGGAGTCAGGATATCATTCGTGCGCGTTGGCTCGATGACGAGAATAAAACAACTTTACAGGATTTAGCCGATAAATATAGTGTATCTGCTGAACGAGTTCGACAATTAGAAAAAAATGCCATGAAAAAACTTCGCTTAGTGATGGAAGCTTAAATTAAAATAATCCGCGCTAGCATAATAAATATTTAGCTGAAATTTTTGGCTAATTTAAAGTTTGGCAATAACTATATGAAAAGTTATTGAAAAATAAAAGTAATGGCTGATTTATTTTGTTTGTTAGCTGTTAAATAAAAAAGCGTTTACCTATAAGGTAAGCGCCTTTTTTGCAATGGATGTATAAGTAGCGCTTGTCTCATTACTTCCTAAATATTATCTAATTTTTACCTGTCAATGATGTTCTGCGCGTGTTTATATTTAATATATTTCATTTGAACATGTATGAATAACACGTTCGTTAATGATGATAGAATATATTAATGCTCGTTATTATATGTTGTTGCTTGTTTTCTATTAAAAAAACAGGATAAAAATGATTCAACTTACTGATTTATTGGATATACAAGCTTTGGCTGAGTCTGAAGAAATTGAATTTAAACCAGCTCAAGGCCAGGATGGGAAAGGTAAACTACCAAAAGAGTTTTGGCCTACATTTAGTTCGATGGCTAACACTCATGGTGGGTGGATATATTATTTTAGGTGTGAAAGAGCAAGATAATTCATTTTTGCCTGTAGGTATGAATAATGTAGCTAAAATAAAAAAGAGCTATTTGATACTTTAAATAATCATTCCAAAGTTAGCTATAACCTATTAAGTTTAAAAGATTTTCATGAGTTCAATATTAATGGCAAACAAATTGTAGCTATTAGGATCCCGCAGGCATTACACGTCACCAAAAACCCATTTTTTTTAAAAATAACCCGATAGACAATACTTATAAGCGGTTAGGTAAAGCTGATATTAAGTGTTCGAAAGAAGAAGTTAAAAGAATGCTAGCGGAACAGGTTGAAGACAGCCGCGATGATAAGATAATCAAAGGTTTTGATTTGAACGATATTGATATTAAAACTTTAAGTGCATATAAGCAATTGTTAGCAATTTCCAAGCCTCGACATCCCTTCTTAGAATTAACCACGCTAAAGTTTCTACAAAAAATTGGTGGCTGGAAAAAAGATAGACAAACCGGTGAGGAGGGGCTAACTCTGGCAGGAGTTTTGATGTTTGGAACTTGGCAAGCAATTCAGGATGCCGCTCCTAATTATTTTGTGGATTATCAAGAACGGCCTGAAGCTAAAACAGAGAAAAGATGGATTGATAGGTTATGTCCTGATGGTACTTGGTCTGGTAATGTTTTTGATTTTTATCGTAGGGTGTATCGTAAATTAATAACTGATCTAAAAATACCTTTTGAAATCAAGGATGGGGTTAGAAAAGGGGATACTCAAATACATGTATCTTTAAGGGAAGCGCTTGTGAATACATTAGTACATGCTGACTTTACCGGGCGAGCATCTATATTAGTTGTAAAACGGCCAGATATGTTTGGTTTTAGAAATCCTGGGTTAATGAGAGTACCGAAAGAGATCGCAATAAAAGGTGGTGATAGTGATTGCCCTAATCGCCGTATGCATCAAATGTTTTTAAATATTGGTGCTAGTGAACGGGCGGGTTCAGGTATCCCTAAAATATATAGTGGGTGGCAATCTGTGAATTGGATAACCCCTAATTTATATGAAACATTGTCACCCTCAGAGCAAACATTATTAAAACTTTCGACTGTGAGTCTAATTCCTGAACATATAGCAGATCTCCTACAAGATAAATTTTCAGGGAAATTTAATGAGCTTGATGATTTTGAAAGAATGATTGTCAGTACGGCTGCAATTGAGGGCTGGATAAATCATTCAAGAGCTTGTCAATTGACCAGTAAACACCCCAGGGACGTTACTTTAGCCTTACCTCGATTAGAAACTAAGGGATTTTTAGTTTCTAGTGGGGAAAAACGTGATAAGTCATATTCTCTGCCGGGAATGGGAATTCCAACTCCTGAAGAAGTGTTTTCTAATTCGATTATTTCTGATACCAACTTAACGCATAACGGCGAAAGCTTAACGCATAACGGCGGCAGCTTAACGCATAACGGCGGCAGCTTAACGCATAACGGCGGCAGCTTAACGGATAGTGGCACAGAAAACATCCCTATCAATACTGAGGTAGATAATAGGGATAACAATGGCAGGCTTATCAGTAGGTTGCTAGATAGACCTTTTGTTGATGATCTTGAGGTTTTATCTCCTGACTTTAAGCAGCGACTTTTTCAACTAGCACAATTGCCTATAAAAAAGAAAAGGCTTACATCGAATGAAATGAGAAATGTTTTAATTCAGTTATGTAAAGGACATTATGTTGCTAAATCTATTTTGAGTCGATTAACAAATCGTACTCCTCAAAATTTGCGTCAAAGTCATTTAAAAGAAATGGTTGAGAAGGGTGTGCTGAGTTTAGCTTTTCCGAATAAGCCACACTCACCAAAGCAAGGATATACGGTTCTGAATGAGTAATGTTAAAATATTGACTATTTTTTAGGCTATAAGATTTTTACCTCTACTTAATTGTATTAACTCAAATCTGAGCTGACAGCTTTCTCGTCAGAACGCAATCAAATCTTACAGTCAGCTATGAGCGAGGAGCGGACATAGTTGAACACATAAGGCAAGGTACCTGATGCGAAATTACAAAATTACATTAAGTGCTGGAGAAAAATCCAAAATGAGGCGCCTAGTTGAGAGCAAATAATTTAATATCATCAACTTTTTATTTGTTAATTTCTTTCTGTAATCTTTCCCATAGAGGCTTTAATTGTTTTCTTATTGAATTTGAATGCATTATGCGAGACGCTCTATATCCATAGGTTAAAAAATTCCGTCTACCTACATGAGAATAACGGGCATAGATTTTTTTTTTGAATAGTTCCTTTTTAGGCAATCCTTTAAATTTTCTGATTTTATTCTTACGTTTCATCGTTGCTTTCGCAAGACGTACTCCACGTTTCATCCTATCAGAGTAACGTGAAAGAGATGATGACCTCAGAAAAATATTATCACCATCAAATATAAACCCTAAGTATTGCAGAGGTTTATCACATTTTATTTTAGATGGCGTAGCTACAAATTTTCTAATTTCTGTTTTTTTGGTATTAAGTGAAACTTTGAGTTTGAGCAATCTTTTTTGGGCTTCGTCAGCAACATTATTTTTTTCATGTGAAGGGACAATAAAAAGCATATCATCACAATATCTAAAATATACACCACCTAATAATGAAACATAATTATTCATTTCAATGTCAAAGTTAAGCATATATATATTCGATAAAAGAGCGCTAATTGGTGAACCTTGCGGGATTCCAAAATTAGTTTTGTTAGGTGTTATCAAATTAGCTTTTCTGATTTTATTCCTGAAATCTTCAAAAGAACAGATTTGTTTCCTGGTTTTCTTAATATGTCTGGCATTATTTTAGAAATCCCGATTAAATCATATACTTTATTTTTATCGACTTTAGAAAATTTTGTTATTGCTTTAAAAACAGCATAATGATCTTCAGGCAACTTGTCAGTGGCAAGCAATCTGCACCACGCATCTTTCAATAACGAATGATCAAGAGTATCGAAAAATTTCGATAGATCTAAAACAACTGTAATACAATCACCTCTTTTTTTTATTTCCTGAAAGGCTTCATATGCAAACTCAATATTACTTTTTTTTTTAATGCTGCTCTGAAGGCTAATACTTTTTTTGAAATACCATGAGTCTGTAACTCTGTTTCATATAGCTTATTAAGGATTGCAGCGTAATAAGAGAATATATGGCTATCAACGTGAGAGGAATACGCTATTGGTCTTTCTTTGAGGGTTTTATTTATAGCGTTTGTGCCTTTATCTTTTTGTACTTTATAAGTAGTTGCAGTAAAAGTAATGAAAGGTAAGAAAGAATGAGTTGCAACGGTGTGGGGATTGGTTACGATATCCAAAGCGTGCTCAACTGAAATAGGTTTATCGAAATGAAGATAACCACGCTTTCTAAACCAAGGATGTTCACGGAATTCCATATTATGAGTTCTCAAGAATTGTGAAACCGGAGCGATTTTGAATTGCGGTCGTTCAGAAAAACATCGCCCCGGCTTAACAAAGTGGTCTTTATCCAACCTTCTCATACACAAAGAACTACAAAAGAGTCAAATAGTGCATTTCACCGCAAATGTTAGAAACACTGTATAATGTAATTAATATCATGGAGACCCTTATGAGCATCATCCACTTGTTAGCCAGCCTCTGTGCGGAATGCAGTCATGGTTGCTGCCCGGGAGTTGACAAACTGTACATCACCCCTACGCCTATACATAGGGCGTACAATTTATAACATTTCTGATGATTTAAGTGCAACCTAAATTATATTATTCAATGATCTGTAATAATTTATGGCGTATTTTTATTTCTAGTTATCACGTTAATAAATATTAGCATTAACCCTATTTATAAAACTTTAGGTTTTGTTGATTGCTATTGAGTAAGATTTTAAAAAAATTTAATTGATGTTAGTTAAGGGATATTTTTTCAGTGTGTTTGCTAAAGAACGATGGCATATTCTTAGTATCAGCAAATTTATGCTAGATTCTGTAGAACTTGAAACTAAGCATTGAGATCAGATTGCCCGCTAGTGCAATCAATTGGATGTAACGGTTTATAGCGTTGATTTCAACATAGAGTAATTGGATTTTGCCAGTTTTCGTTTAGATACGCCATTATCTACTGTTCCATCATGTTTTCATTTTGTCTTTTATTTATATCCATGTTCAGTAAGTAGGGTATAAACAATAACAAAAAAGCACTTAAATAAAATATAAAAGTGCTTTTTTAATCAGTATGCTAATAACCTATAGTTAATTCATACCATATTTTTTCAATTTCTTACGTAGCGTTCCACGGTTGATACTTAACATTAATGCAGCACGGGTCTGATTTCCACGGGTATATTGCATTACCATATCTAATAATGGTTTTTCCACTTCAGCCAATACTAATTCATATAAGTCATTGACATCCTGGTTATTAAGTTGGGCAAAGTAGTTTTTCAGTGCTTGTTTAACTGAATCACGTAATGGCTTTTGAGTTATTTGATCTTGTGAATTTACAGTAGCAACGGTTAGTACGTCAGAATTTCCGCGTTGTTCGAACATAGTTCTGTCAGCTCTTTTCTTTGATTTACGCAAAATTTTTCGAAATATGCCTCCAACACCTCCAGTTGTTCACTGGCATCCTCTATGGTGTTGAATGTGCGCCGAAACTGGTCATCAGGTGCATGTTCTCTTAAATACCAAGAGACATGCTTGCGTGCGATGCGGATTCCTTTGCCTGGACCGTAAAAGTCGTGCAGCTCCTTAACATGCGCTTGCATTAAGCACTGCACCTCAGCAATAGGCATAGGTGGCAGTAACTCACCTGTTTCCAGGTAATGCTGGATTTCCCGAAAGATCCAGGGTCTTCCCTGAGCAGCTCTACCAATCATTAAGGCATCAGCCCCAGTGTAGTCAAGCACTGCTCTGGCTTTAAGCGGGTCAGTAATATCACCATTAGCGATAATAGGAATAGTAACATTTTGCTTAGCTGCTCGAATACTGTCATATTCAGCTGCACCATTAAATAAACAGGAACGAGTTCTGCCATGAATAGTTACAGCTTGAATACCACAACGTTCGGCCAGTTGGGCTATTTTTATACAGTTCCGTTCTTCAGGTGACCAACCAGTGCGAACCTTTAATGTAACAGGAACATCAACCGCATTCACAACAGCTAATAGAATTTTCTCAATCAGCTCCGGATAGCGCAATAATGCTGAACCTGCTAACTTACGGTTCACTTTCTTGGCAGGGCAACCCATATTGATATCGATGATATGAGCACCATTAGCAACATTAATTCGTGCAGCTGCTGCCATTTCATCGGGATCACTACCTGCAATTTGCACAGAACGAATACCTAATTCATCACTATGGATCATTCTCAATCTGGATTTGTCCGATTTCCAAACCTGAGGATTGGAAGACAGCATCTCCGAAACTGTCATACCAGCACCCATTGAGTAACACAGTGACCGAAAAGGCCTATCGGTGATACCCGCCATTGGTGCTGCAACGAGGCAGTTTTTTATCTGATATTGACCAATATACATAGACGATAAAAGAAGACCATCCTGTGACTGCAAGGGCGCGTATATTACGCATTTTTTACGAGATATGAAAGGACAAACTTTGAGCAAATTGATATTTCTTTGAAAAATTTTAACTTGATTTTTTCTGATGACAAATAATATTCATAAAAATCAAGATAATGAAAATTTCTGATTTGTTTTCAAATTTTGTTATTCTTTATCGTAAATTCCTTGTTAGGTTAGATTATCTCTGTTGATTGTATAAAAATCAACCTTAAATAATTATTTTATTATGGGTATTAAAAGATAATATATTACTTAAACAATAAACATTATTAGATTTATGGTCGTTATCATTGCCTGATTTTTTACTAAAATAGACTATTCGAAAAGTTTTTATTACCGGAATTAGCGTATAAATTACGCTAATCCTGCTTAAGGGTTAATCCGTTTTTTTTATTCCCGTCATTCTACACCAGCCTTCTTTTTCTATTATTGGCTCAATATTAAACTGTTGTTGGTAAGCGGTTATAACGCCTTCAGCCTGGCTGGCTAATATTCCAGATAGTCCAAGTAGACCGTTTGGATTGGTTAACCTTCCGATTACATCCGCTAATTGGCGTAAGGGACCCGCTAAGATATTGGCAATAACTATATCCGCCTTTAGATCTTTCGGTTGATCTTTTGCCAAATAAAGAACTAATTTATCGGCGACATTATTTTGTTCGGCGTTATTATGGCTAGCAAGAATAGCTTGTGGATCGATATCAATACCAATGGCTTTTTTTGCACCTAATTTAAGTGCGGCTATAGCCAGTATGCCTGAGCCACAACCAAAATCGATAACCGTTTTGTCTGTCAAATTTAAGCTATCTAACCACTCTAAACAGAGTGATGTGGTAGGGTGTGTGCCGGTACCAAACGCCAAGCCAGGATCCAAAATGACATTGACTGCATTGGTATCTGGTGTATCACTCCAGCTAGGACAAATCCATAATTTATCTCCAAAACGCATGGGATGGAAATTATCCATCCATTCACGCTCCCAATCTTTATCTTCTATTTGTTCAATTTTATGCACAAAATTTTTACCCAATAAGGAGTGACTTTCAAGTTGACTAATAACCTGCTCCATATCGCTTTTGGCATCAAATAAACCAATAACATCAGTATCTCCCCAAAGACGAGTTTCACCTGGTAGGGGTTCAAAAACAGGGTTGTCATAACTATCCTGAAAGGTGACAGAAACCGCTCCGGCTTCCGTTAATATATCACTTAAGGCTTCTGCATGCTCGGCTGTTGAATTCAGACGTATTTGTATCCAAGGCATAAATATTCTCTTGAAATCGTGGGTTATTAGTTCATTTTATCGCTGTAGATAATAATTTTTTCTCACCAACATAATTACCAATTAAAAAAGCAATCAAACTCAATAATAGTGATGGTACGATGTGATGAAAATTTAAAATTTTAACATCAAAGGCCGTAAATAATGTGTAAGAAAGGGCGCCTATGATCATTGAGCTTAATGCACCAAAACGGTTTGCTCTTTCCCAATAAAGTCCAAGTATTAATGGCCAAAGAAAAACAGCTTGTAATCCACCAAAAGCCAGTAAGTTTAACCAAATAATCATTTGTGGTGGGTGCCAGGCGGCTAATAGTAATAAAGCCCCAAGAATGAGGGTAGAAGCACTTGAGATCCAGGTTAATTTTTTCTCTTTTTTTATCTCATTTGGTGCAATATTTAAATATAAATCTTTTATGATAGTTGCTGAAGATTGAAGCAATTGTGAGTTAATTGTTGACATAATGGCAGCCATCGGAGCTGCTAAGAAAATTCCTGCGGCGAATGGAGGTAAGACTGTGATCATTAATGTCGGGATGACCTGATCTGGAATAGTTAAATTCGGTAAAATGGCTCGCCCCAATGCTCCCGCTAAATGCATTCCTAACATTAAAATAACCATTACAATGGTGCCGATAATGATCCCTCGGTGCATCGCTTGGCTATTTTTATAGGAAATGCAGCGGACAGCAGTATGTGGTAAGCCAATAACCCCAAAACAAACTAAAACCCAAAAGGAAAACATAAATGGCATGCTAAAGATATTATCAGCACCTTGTGGCGTAATCAGTTTGGGATCAATTGTTTTTAGCGCCTCTGTTGCTGTGGCTAGGCCTCCTGCCTTGTGAATAGTAGCTACCAGCAGAATAATTGTTCCTAATAACATAACAAAGCCTTGTAAGGTGTCATTAAGGACACTGGCTCTAAAGCCACCAAAGGCAGTGTAAAGTGCAATAGAGATGCCAAATATTAATAACCCTATTTCATAGGGGATATTTGCCGCCGTTTCGAGCAGACGAGCTCCACCGATAAATTGAACCGTCATCGCACCAAAGAAAGCGACCAGCAGACTAACGCTAGCGAGCCATACCAGTAAACGGCTTTGAAAACGAGCATACAGCATGTCATTAAGTGTTACCGCATGATAGCGACGTGCTAAGATGGCGAATTTTTTACCTAAAACGCCAAGCGAAAGCCAAATAGTAGGCACCTGAATTAAGGCAAGTAGCACCCAGCCAAGGCCATATTTATAGGCTGCTCCAGGACCACCTATGAAAGAACTCGCACTGATATAGGTTGCGGTGATAGTCATCGCTAAAACTACCCCACCCATAGAGCGATTACCTAGAAAGTATTCATGCAAAAATTCGCCTTTTTGGCGTCGCTGATAGGCATAAATAGATAGTAAAAAAACCAATAATAAATAACCGATAAGTGGTAAGAGGATTTCAATTTGCATCTTTATCTTCCAATGACATTTGTTTAAAAATAAATTTAACCATTAAGATACAAAGTAAAATAAAAATCAGCGGTAAATATAAACATGAAAGTTCAAACCATAATGGCATCCCTGTTATACCTACTTTTTCACCGGGGAGGTAGGCAGTTATAATCCAACTACATAAATAAGCCACGGTAAGAAAAACTGACCAACGAGCTTCTTTGTTGGATTGCAAAAAACGTTTGTCCATTGGTTCTCCTGGTAGTAAAAATTTAATCTGAGGATTTATATATTGGTTAAAGATTATATGCAGAAAAGTTATCAAAAATAAGGGTACATTCAGTACCCTATTGCAATGAAAGGTAAATAGAAAAGTTTATTCCTGTGATCCGAGTTTTTTTTCCAGGTAATGGATATTGGTACCACCTTTGAAAAAATTGCTGTCATCCATAATTTTTTGTTGTAATTCTATGTTAGTTTTAATGCCATCAATGATTAATTCAGATAAGGCATTTTTCATCCGAAGAATAGCAATTTCGCGAGTTTCCCCATAAGTAATCAGCTTACCAATCATAGAGTCATAGTAAGGTGGAACTGTGTAACCGGCATAAATGTGTGATTCCCAGCGTATACCAAAACCACCAGGAATATGCAGGCGAGTAATTTTACCTGGACTTGGCAAGAAGGTATTGGCATCTTCGGCATTAATACGACATTCTATTGCATGCCCATGAATTCTAACATCTTTTTGTTTAATAGATAGAGGTAAGCCGGAAGCAATTCTTAACTGTTCTTTAATCAGATCAACCCCAGTGATCATTTCTGTCACAGGATGCTCAACTTGAATACGCGTATTCATTTCAATAAAGTAAAACTCGCCATTTTCATAAAGAAATTCGAAGGTACCGGCACCACGATAATCAATATCAAGACAAGCTTTTGCGCAGCGTTCACCAATGCTCTTACGCATATCAATTTTTATACCTGGCGCCGGCGCTTCTTCAACGACTTTTTGATGACGACGCTGCATTGAGCAATCACGTTCGGCTAAATAAATCGCATTGCCTTGACCATCAGCAAGTACTTGAATTTCAATATGGCGTGGATTTTCCAGAAACTTCTCCATATAAACCATACTATTATTAAAAGCCGCTTTCGCTTCAGCGCGCGTCAGGGTAATGGCTTGTTCTAGATCACTTTCATTACGAACAACACGCATACCCCGGCCACCACCACCACCAGAGGCTTTAATTATAACCGGGTAGCCAATTCGATTAGCAATCGTTTTATTGGTTTTGATGTCATTTCCTAAAGGTCCATCTGAGCCTGGAACGCAAGGAACACCCGCCTTTTTCATGGCTTCAATGGCAGAAACTTTATCCCCCATGAGTCGAATGGTTTCTGGTTTAGGACCAATAAATATAAATCCAGAGCGTTCCACTTTTTCGGCAAAGTCGGCATTTTCAGATAGAAAACCATAACCAGGATGAATGGCTTCTGCAGCAGTAATTTCTGCTGCAGAGATTATCGCTGGGATATTAAGATAACTTTCAGCTGAAGCGGCAGGCCCAATACAGACGGTTTCATCAGCAAGTAATACATGTTTTAAATCGCGATCGGCGGTAGAATGCACGGCGACAGTTTTTATTTTTAGTTCTTTACAGGCACGTAAAATGCGTAAAGCTATTTCGCCACGATTGGCGATAACAATTTTTTTCAGCATAGATGCCTCGTTATTCGATGATAACCAATGGCTCGTCAAATTCAACCGCTTCTCCATTTTCTAGGAGAATTGCTTTAACTACACCTGCTTTGTCAGCTTCGATCTGATTCATCATTTTCATCGCTTCGACAATACATAGAGGATCTCCTACCTTAACCGTTTGGCCAACTTCAACAAATGGTTTTGCTTCCGGACTAGGCGCTCGGTAGAAGGTACCTACCATTGGTGAACGAACAGTATAACCACTGATTTCTGCTTTTTGCTCATTGGTTGTTTCAGGTAAAATTTGAGAAGGTGCTATGGCGTTTGCTAAAGCTGGTTGATGCGAGGTGGGCGCTGCCATATACTGTTGTAAAGTTGGTAAATTCTGCACGATTGTACGGCTGATACGCACTGATTCTTCACCTTCCGAAATTTCTAGTTCAGAAATGCCAGATTCTTCAACAAGCTCAATTAATTTTTTAATTTTACGAATATCCATAAGTTAATTCCGTATTTTTATTCTTTACATTTATTAGGTTTGGGTTCATCAATGGTTTCTAATTCTTCAATACTCAATAAGAATTTAACCGCGGCTTCTAATGCAAAAATATAACCATCAGCTCGAAAGCCACAAATGACGCCGTTTGCAATATCGGAGAGATAAGAGTGATGCCTAAATGGTTCACGTGCATAAATATTAGTAAGGTGGATCTCATAAAAAGGAATGGCAACGCTTAATATTGCATCTCGTAATGCTACACTAGTATGCGTTAATGCTGCTGGGTTAATTAATATAAAGTCGACTTTCCCTTGAGCTTGATGGATTTTATCAATAAGCTCATGTTCCGCATTAGATTGAAAATGACTTAATTTAACTCCTAATTGTTTTGCTTTTTGGCTCGTTTGGTTAACAATATCCTGAAGTGTAACAGCACCATAGAATCTTGGCTCTCTCGTCCCCAGCATATTTAAATTTGGGCCATTTAGCAGCAAAATGTGGAAATCTTTTGCCATTTTGCGGGTCTCTCCAACTGATAATTGTCAATTTGACAACATAACGTGATGTTAATAGTTTGTCATCTTTTTCTCATAATGGAAACGTTTATTTTGACGACAAAGAGCGATATTATAAACATTTCATAGCAATTAGCAGCAAAATTTTAGTCTAAACAGCACAAAGTTGCCTCGAATATTAAACATTTAACGTATTTTTACCAGTGTCCGGCCAGTAATTTGGTTATTTATTAATTTATTGGCATAATCAATCACTTTTTCTAATGGGATCTCTGTTGTTGTTAATTGATAAAAACTATCAGGTAATAAATTGGCTAACCGTTGCCATATCTGTGGACGTTTTATCGCTGGAACCATTACAGAGTCGATCCCTTGTAGCCTTATATTACGTAAAATAAAAGGCATTACTGTTGTTGATAACATAGTATCAGCGGCCAGACCACAGGCTGCTACCGTCCCTGAATAGCACATTTGTGAAATAACGGTAGCTAAAATATTGCAGCCAACGGTATCAATAGCGCCTGCCCAGCGCTGTTTTTTAAAGGATGAGGTATAGTAGTAAACTCTTTACGTAGCAGCACTTGTTTAGCACCAAGCGCTTTTAAATATTCGATATTACTTTCTCGACCAGTTACTGCGGTGACGGAATAGCCAAGTTTAGCAAGAAGTTGTATTGCGGTACTACCTACACCACCACTGGCGCCTGTTACAACAATGTTGCCTTTATCAATGGTTACTCCATTTTCTTCCAAAGCCATGATACAGAGCATAGCCGTAAAACCTGCAGTACCGATTATCATGGCTTGTCGCATCGTTATTTTTTCAGGAATAGCTGTTAACCATGCGGCTGGTACTCGGGCTTGTTCTGCTAATCCACCCCAATAGTTTTCACCAACTCCCCAACCAGTCAGTGAAACTTGTTGGCCGGCTTGAAATTTTGGATCTGTTGAAGACTTAACAATACCGGCAAAATCGATACCTGGTACCATCGGGAATTGGCGGATAATTTTTCCTTTACCGGTAATAGCTAAAGCATCTTTGTAATTTAGTGTAGACCAATAAATATCTACAGTAACGTCTTCAGAAGGCAAAAGTGTGTCGTCGATCGATTTTATACTAGCTTTTAATAGTTGATTTTCTTGTTCTAGTAGTAGCGCTTTCATAATTTGTGGCCTTTAAATATGTATAAGGATGCTTCAGTATAAAGTTATTTTCGTTATTTCGGCGGGGATAAAAGTCTCAATGATAAATAAATTGTAAATATGTTTTTTTTACTAGCGCCAATAGGGAGTTATCAGGCAGAATACAGGTTTATTATATTTAGTCGTAAAGAAATTTTTTCTTCTATAAATAATAACGTGCAGAATTAATATTTACATTTAAATTATTTTTTGTTGTTACTTTAATAAAGTATTAACATGGAAGACTTTTATACTTTAAGGTAATATTAAAAAGTGAATTGGCCTTGCTTTGAAGCATATGTCAACTAATAATTATTGTAGCGTCATATAAACTTAATACAGTGATCTATTTTAATGTAAATGAGTTAATTTTCTTGTTAGAAAGTTTTATATTAAATGCATTAAGTGATTTTTTTTATGAGGGTGTTGTTTACTTTATACTGTAATCGATTATAGAAAATAAGCAGTAATAACGGTTTTTGTATTGTAAAAAAATTAGCCACTTTTTATTGAAGCGATTTAATTAACACCTTGTCGTCGCTTCATGTGGTTGGTAAAGTAGACGGATTTTCATTCGTTTCCAGCTTGCAGGATTATCCTTTCGTTATGTTTAAAAAAATTCGTGGCATGTTTTCCAACGACTTGTCTATTGATTTGGGTACCGCCAATACTCTCATCTATGTCAAAGGACAAGGTATTGTGTTAGACGAACCATCAGTTGTGGCTATTCGTCAAGATCGCGCAGGCTCACCTAAGAGCGTTGCTGCAGTCGGTCATGAAGCAAAACAGATGCTAGGCCGGACGCCGGGTAATATCGCGGCTATTCGTCCAATGAAAGATGGCGTGATTGCGGACTTTTATGTTACTGAAAAGATGTTACAGTATTTTATCAAACAAGTTCATAGCAATAGCTTTATGCGTCCAAGTCCACGCGTCTTGGTTTGTGTACCTGTAGGTGCGACCCAGGTAGAACGTCGTGCAATCCGGGAGTCGGCTCTGAGTGCTGGCGCCCGCGAGGTTTTCTTAATTGAAGAACCCATGTCGGCTGCAATTGGGGCTGGTTTGCCTGTTTCCGAAGCAACGGGTTCAATGGTGGTTGATATTGGTGGTGGAACGACAGAAGTTGCTGTTATTTCATTAAATGGTGTTGTTTATTCATCATCGGTACGTATCGGCGGTGACCGGTTTGATGAGGCCATTATTAATTATGTTCGTCGTAATTATGGTTCATTAATTGGTGAAGCAACTGCGGAGCGAATTAAACACGAAATCGGTTCAGCCTATCCTACAGATCAAGTTTATGAAATTGAAGTGCGCGGTCGTAATTTGGCTGAAGGTGTACCACGTGGTTTTACCCTTAACTCGAATGAGATACTTGAGGCGCTGCAGGAACCTTTAACTGGTATTGTTAGTGCCGTTATGTTGGCTTTGGAACAATGTCCACCAGAGTTAGCTTCTGATATCTCCGAACGAGGCATGGTGTTAACCGGTGGTGGTGCGTTGTTGCGTAATTTGGATCGTCTTTTAATGGAAGAAACAAGCATTCCCGTTATTGTCGCTGAAGATCCATTAACTTGCGTTGCACGTGGTGGCGGTAAGGCATTGGAAATGATCGACATGCATGGCGGTGATCTGTTTAGTGATGACTAGACGTTAGCCAATAGAAGGAGGAACTTAAGGATGGCGCTCCTCCTTACTTTATGTAAAGCGATGTTAATGTTTAACGTTTATTTATTTTTTATCAAAATAACTCATGAAGCCGATCTTTAGTCGAGGGCCATCCCTACAATTGCGTATTATTATTGCGATCATTGTTGCAATCGCGTTGGTTGCTTTTGATCGTCAATTTGATACTTTTAATAAAATACGTAGTTATTTAGATACGGCTGTTAGTCCTTTTTATTTTTTGGCCAGTGGTCCGCGAGAACTGCTTGATAATATTTCAGACGCATTGGCAAGAAGAGATCAACTTCTTTTTGAAAATAAGGCATTGAAGAAAGAGGTTTTATTAAAAAAAGCAGATAATTTATTACTTGGGCAACTTAAACAGGAAAACGCTAGATTACGTGAGCTGTTGGGGTCACCTCTACGTCAGGACGAACACATGATGGTTACTCAAGTGCTCTCAGGTGCAAATACGCCTTATCGAGATCAAATTGTGATTGATAAAGGTTTACATGATGGTGTTTATGAAGGCCAGCCTGTTATTAGTGATAAAGGTGTTGTTGGGCAGGTTATCGCAGTGAGCCAGTTTAATAGCCGTGTTTTACTGATTTGTGACACAACACATGCATTACCTATCCAAGTATTACGTAATGATATTAGGGTTATTGCAGTGGGTACAGGATGTAGTGATGATCTTCAACTTGAACCTTTACCCGATAATATTGATATACGTATTGGTGATGTGATAGTCACATCTGGTCTAGGCGGACGTTTTCCCGAAGGTTATCCCGTTGCGATTGTCTCTTCCGTAAAGCATGATACCCAACGCGCTTATACGATTATTCATGCACGACCTACCGCAGATTTACAAAGACTACGCTATCTCTTATTGCTATGGGGAAACTCTAGCGATCCTTCTCATCCTTTACCTCCATCAGAAGTATATCGAGCAGCAAATGAGCGTTTAATGAAGATTCTGCCCCAGGTGCTTCCAGGCCCAAACGAGCTTCAAGGGCCACAGCTACCATCTACAGAAATGAAAAAAAATGTCGAGCAACCTCCTTTGGTCGCTCAATAGGAATTGCTACCGTGAAATCAAGGCAACTAAAGGAAACATAGAGTGGATCAATACCGTGGTAATGGGCGGTGGATCATTTGGCTGTCCTTTTTAATTGCAATAATTTTGGAGCAAATGCCCTGGCCTGAGCAGTTTATTTATTATCGGCCTACATGGTTAGCTTTAATTTTAATTTATTGGGTTATGGCTTTGCCACATCGAGTTAGTGTAGGTACGGGATTTTTTTTGGGGATCTTAATGGATTTGATCCAAGGGTCAGCGCTTGGTGTACATGCATTAGCTTATAGTATGATTTGTTATTTAGTATCGTATAAACATCAGCTTCTTCGTAATATGGCACTGTGGCAACAATCACTTGTTATTGCTGGATTATCAGTGGTTATGAATTTTACGATATTCTGGGCAGAGTTTCTTTCTTCTCTTGTTTTATTTCATCCTGAAATATTCTGGAATTGTTTGATTAATGCCATTTTGTGGCCTTGGATGTTTTTATTATTGCGCAAAGTTCGACGTCAGTTTTTAGTTCGTTAAAAATGGACAGTCAATTGTCTATTTTTTCTGAGAGTTTTTTCTATGGTAAATAGAATCTATTTAGCGTCAGCTTCGCCAAGAAGGCGTAAGTTAATTGAACAGCTAGGATGGCTATTTGACATTATTCATCCTGAAATATCTGAATTATGGTGTGAAGGAGAGAGACCAAGTGAATATGTAATTCGTTTAGCATGTGAAAAATCACAAGCGGGTGCTGATATGGCAACGAAACCCTATCCAGTGTTAGGGGCGGATACTATTGTTGTAAATGATGGAAATATTTTGGGTAAGCCTAAAGATGAAAATCATGCTGCGCAAATATTAAGACAACTTTCTGGCAGAACACACCAAGTGATGACTGCAATTGCGTTCTCAGATAAACAAAAGACATTGTATGATTTAATTGTCACCGAAGTAACATTGCGACAGTTAACAAATAAAGAAATCGATCAATATATCTTGTCGGGAGAACCTATGGACAAGGCAGGAGCTTATGCTATCCAGGGTAAAGGTGGCTGTTTTGTTAGGCGGATTGTCGGAAGTTACCACGCCGTAGTGGGGTTACCGTTAGTTGAAACAGATGAATTATTGACTAAATTTCTAGCGTTAAATAATAGGAACAAGAGCTATGGTAGCTGAACTATTAGTCAATGTAACCCCTTCTGAAACGCGGGTGGCTTATATTGATGGTGGCGTGTTACAGGAAATTCACATTGAGCGTGAAGCTAAAAGAGGAATTGTAGGTAATATTTACAAAGGTCGTGTGAGTCGAGTTTTGCCCGGTATGCAGGCGGCCTTTGTTGATATTGGCTTGGAAAAATCTGCTTTTCTTCATGCCTCTGATATTATGCCGCATACCGAATGCATTGCCGGTGATGAACAAAAAAACTTTCATGTGCCTGATATTGGCGAACTGGTTCGGCAAGGGCAAGATATTATGGTACAGGTGGTTAAAGATCCGCTTGGTACAAAAGGGGCACGTTTAACAACAGATATCACATTACCCTCCCGTTATCTTGTTTTTATGCCAGGCGCTTCTCATGTTGGTGTTTCCCAACGCATTGAAGGTGAAGAAGAACGAGAACGTTTGAAAAGTATTGTTGAACTATTTTGTGATGAAAATGGTGGCTTCATTATTCGTACTGCGGCAGAAGGGGTAGGTGATGATGAATTGGCTCAAGATGCTGCCTTCTTGAAGCGTTTATGGTCTAAAATTGTTGAACGTAAAAAACGTCATAAGTCTCGTATGCAGATCTATGGCGAACTGGCTTTAGCACATCGTATTATTCGTGATTTTGCCGGTGCTTCATTAGACCGGATCCGGGTTGATTCAAAACTGACTTTTGTTTCATTAAAAGATTTCATTGATGAATATGTGCCTGAAATGACAGTAAAACTTGAACTGTATCAAGGGCCATTACCAATATTAGATCTATATGATGTTGAGAAAGAGATCCAACGTGCTTTAGAACGTAAGGTTGAATTAAAATCAGGTGGCTATCTGATTATTGATCAAACTGAAGCGATGACCACCATTGATATTAATACCGGTGCTTTTGTTGGTCACCGTAACTTGGAAGAGACCATTTTTAATACCAATATTGAAGCGTCACAAGCCATAGCGAGACAGTTAAGGTTACGCAACTTGGGTGGTATTATTATTATCGATTTTATTGATATGCTTGATCCTGAGCATCGTCGCCGTGTTTTGGCATCGCTGGAGCAATCATTATTGAAAGATCGGGTCAAAACCACTATTAATGGTTTTTCTCAACTAGGATTGGTAGAGATGACTCGCAAAAGAACGCGAGAAAGCCTTGAACATGTTCTTTGTAATGAATGCCCAACTTGCCAGGGTAGAGGAACGGTAAAATCGGTAGAAACAGTCTGTTATGAAATTTTACGTGAAATTGTTCGTATAAATCGTACTATCGATGCCAATCGTTTCTTAGTCTATGCTTCACCCGCGGTTGTTGAGGCATTAAATGGTGATGAATCTCATGTATTGGCGGAAGTAGAAATTTTTGTTGGCAAATCGGTCAAAGTCCAAATTGAGTCACTGTATAGTCAGGAACAGTTTGATGTTGTTATGATGTAGTTATGCTAACGGCTAGATTGTCATTGTAGTAACTTCTTTTGGAAGGAGAGATGGGTGAAGCGACTACCTAAGGTATTGGTAGCCATAAGCACAGTAATAGTACTTATTATGGCGTTAGCCATTATTGGATTGCGTCTTTTTCTTCCTCAAATTAATGAATATCGAAATCAACTTGAAGGACAAATTCAAACGCTAACGGGAATACCGTTTAAAATAGGTCATATTGAAGGTGAATGGGTCTCTTTTGGGCCGGTATTAACGATTTCTGATGTCAGTGTCACCACTGAGAAAGTAAATATCAAGGTAAAGAAAGTAAAGTTTTCATTTGATATATGGCGTTCACTATTTTCTTTACATCTACGTTTTCGCGATATTATTTTCTATCAATTAAATGCAGATTGTTATAAACCACTAGAATTTGTCAGTGAAGGTGATTTTAGTCATTTTGATTTAGATGCCTTAGATGAACTGTTTTTAAAGCAATTTGATTATTTTACGCTAAAAGAAAGTCGAATCACTTTTTTAACGCCATCAGCAGAAAAAAGAACATTAAAGATCCCGGAGCTAACCTGGTTAAATCAAAATGAATATCATCGAGCACAAGGATTTGTCAATCTTGATAGTGTGCAACAGCAGCAAGATCAGGATGCCATTCAAATTAAACTCAACCTTCGTAATAAAAATGGTGTCATTAATGAAGGAACGGTTTACTTACAGGCAGATAATGTTAATTTGCGCCCTTGGTTAAGTCGTTGGTTACGGGATAGTACTGGATTACAGAATGCAGTGTTTAGTCTTTCTAGCTGGATTACGATCAAAGATAGCCGTATCGAAGGGGGGCAACTACAGCTACATCAGGGACAGGCAAATTGGCAGGTTGATGAACAAGAGCATCAGTTGACTGTTGATGATTTATTGCTGACCCTGCATCGCCAAGAAAATGGTTGGTTATTTAATATTCCACAGTTACAACAATTAAAAACCGATCAACAACAATGGCTTGAAGGCCAAATTTCTCTACTCTATTTACCCCAATCAACAGCAGATGAAAATCTTTGGCGTATACGGGTTAATAATATTCAATTAGAACGATTAAGATCTATTTTGCCTATTTTCTCTTTTTTCACGCCTGAATTTATCAGTGATTGGCAAAAACGTCAGCCAAAAGGTCAACTCATCGCACTTGCATTGGATATTACTCCTGATAAGCCAGAAAAGGCGTTAATTGATGTAACTTGGCAAGATATTAGCTGGATACGTTGGAAAGATTTGCCTTCAGTTAGCCATTTTAGTGGTTCATTACGCGGGAGTCAGCAAGGAGGGGTATTTTCATTTAACTTAAATAACAGTTTTATTGAATATGCGCCGATGTTTAAAGCACCATTAGAAATTTCTACCGGACAGGGAACAATTTCTTGGTCAGAAGAAGACAATTCACGCCAGATTTGGAGTGAGAATTTGCAGTTGCAAGCAAAATCACTATCGACAACCGGTGATTTTCGTTATCTAGCAATAAAAGATCAGCCACCGATATTAAGTATTTTGCTTGGCGCGCAATTGACCGATGCGGGTGAAGCATGGCGTTATTTTCCCGCAACCTTAATGGGCAAAGATTTAACTGATTATCTAACAAAAGCAATTATTGCCGGCCATGTTGACGCTGCCACTATGATTTTTCATGGTGATCCGGCTGATTTTCCTTTTAAAAAGAATAACGGGCAATTTCAAGTTTTTGTGCCACTACGAAACGCAACTTTTAAATATCAACCTGATTGGCCGACAATTTTTGATTTAGATATCGATCTTAATTTTGAACGTAATGGACTTTGGATGTCGGCGCCTAGTGTGAAATTAGGGGATGCTACAGCGTTGGATCTTAGCGCAAGTATTGCTGATTATAGTCAGTCGAAATTATCAATAAAATCAAATGTTAGCGGCGATGGAAAAGCGATCCGTAATTATTTTAACCACAGCCCAATGGAGGGTTCGATTGGTAAGGCATTAGATGCAGTGAAAATAGGCGGTAATATTAATGGTAAATTGGTGCTTAATATTCCGTTGGAGGAGAATAGTGGCAGTGTGATTGCCAGTGGTCAAGTTGATCTTAATAATAATGATGTCGATATCACAGCTATTGATAGTCAGTTGAAACAATTAACAGGACGTTTTTATTTTCTTAATGGTGATTTGAAAAGTGAAAAATTGCAAGCTCAATGGTTTGGTCAACCAATAAATTTAACATTTAATACCACCGATCAGCGACAGAATTACCAGATTATTGTTAATGTTGACGGTAATTGGCAAGCTAAAAAAATAGCTATTTTGCCTAAATCGATTACACGTTACTTGGCGGGTAGCACAGCCTGGCAAGGACAGGTTAATATTCAATTGCCCAATCAGTTAAAGCAAAATCCTACCTTATCCATTGCTCTTAATAGTAAATTAGGCCAGCTTGGCAGCCAACTTCCTGGTCTGGATTCTCAGCAACTAAGGCAATTAGCTGATATGCAAATTCGTGCTAGTGGTAATACCCGGCAATTGCAAATTTATGGCGATGTTGGTCAGCAAATTAGCTTTAATACTGAATGGCAATTTACTGACAAGCAAGTCCGTTTACTAAAAGGTGCTATTCAGCCTTACATACCCAAACGGGTTGTTCTGCCGAACAGCTCGTTAATTATGATCAATTTACCTGAAATTAGTGATCCAAAATGGTTTTCATGGTTGGCTTTATTTTCTTCACTAAACTTAGCGCCACAAAATTATGGTAAATCATTTGTGCTACCGGATATTGCTATTGTTAACTTACCAAAGATCACTTTTGCTAAACAGCAATGGGATAATATGGTATTTACCATTAATAAAACGGCGGAATTGACGAAAATTGTTGCACAGAGTGATATGTTAAAGGGAAGCTTAACTATTCCGAAGCAAGGTAACTGGCAAGCTAGGATCAACTATCTTTATTTCAATCCAGAAATTTCATCCCAACAGCAAGATGACGTGGCAACAAATAACATTGCGCAAAGATATGATATTTCTGCTTGGCCCAATATGGATATTTATTGCTCGGAATGCTGGGTTGCCGGCTATAAACTTGGTGAGCTTAAAGCGCAAATTATCCGGAATAGACAAACACTTATTTTAAAAGAGGGATCGTTAATAAATAGTGCCACTAATTTGAAAATCTCTGGTATATGGTATGCAGATCAACAGAACAGTACCAGCATAAGAGGGATATTAAAAGGTAACCGATTTGATGATCTGGCTGCTTATTACGGCATACAAGTGCCTATTAAACAGGCACCCTTTAAAATTGATTTTGATTTAAATTGGGCAACAGTGCCATGGCAACTGGATGTTAATAGTTTGAATGGTAATCTGAGTTTTAATTTGACTAAGGGAGCAATTGCTCAGATGGGTGGTGGTGGTGCAGGTCAGTTGTTACGTTTTGTTAGTTTCGACGCACTGCTGCGTAAATTGCAACTGGATTTTAGTGATACTTTTAGTAATGACTTTGCGTTCGATTCCATTCGTGGCAGAGCCAATATAAAAAATGGCATCTTAAATACCGATGATTTTTCTATTGATGGTTTAATGGCTGATATTGCAATACATGGCAAAATTAATTTAGTCCGTCGTGATATGAATTTAGAAGCTATCATTACCCCTGAAATTTCAGCCACGGTAGGTGTTGCGACGGCGTTTGCGGTTAATCCACTAGCAGGTGCAGCTGTGTTTGCCGCCACTAGAGTATTGGGGCCATTATGGAGTAAAATATCGGTTATTCGTTATCGAATTACCGGTAGTCTGGAACAACCAAAAATTGATGAAACTTTGCGTCAATTGAAGGAGAATCAACAGGATGACAAGTGACAATATTGCACTATTACAATTGTGTAGTGGTAAAAATACTAAACATAACCTTGCGCAGATAGAGCAACAGATTAAACAATTGCCGAATAGTGTAAAAGTGGTTTTAACACCGGAAAATGCACTGTTGTTTAGTGATAATATCAGTTACCGTAATTTTGCTGAATTACAGGGTAAAGGTCCTTTACAAAGCGCAATTGCTGAAATGGCTCGCCAATATCAAGTATGGATATTGGTAGGCTCTATGCCACTAATTAGTCGAGAAGATCCTGAACTTATAACGAGTAGTAGTCTGTTATTTGATGAAAATGGTGAAATTCGCGCTCGTTATGACAAAATTCACATGTTTGATGTGAATATTATTGATGATGAACAGGGTATTTATAATGAATCTTCAATTTATCAACGAGGTGAACATATTACAGTCGTTGATACGCCGGTTGGCCGTTTAGGACTGACGATTTGTTATGATTTACGTTTTCCCAGCCTATTTCAGGCATTAAGAAAGCAAGGGGCGGATCTTATTGCTGTGCCCGCTGCTTTTACTCGTTTAACTGGTGAAGCACACTGGGAGACACTTTTAAAAGCCCGTGCAATTGAAAATCAATGTATTATTTTAGCGCCTGCACAAATAGGTGTACATGGTCAACGTCGTACTTGGGGTCACTCAATGGTGGTTGATAGCTGGGGTAATATTGTGCAAGAAAATGCAGATGCAGTGAGTGCATTAACCCTTAATATTGATAAAGCGAGAGAAAGGCTAATCGGTGTCCGTGAGCAGATGAAAGTCGTAAAACATAATCGCTTCTGTACCAGTTTGATGCCATTGATTGAACATGAAACGAAATAGAAAGAGTAAATAAATATGAGTTTAACCTCTGTTAGTGAATATTTGCTAACATCAAACGATCTTAATCATCAACATTTGCAAGATATTTTAGCATCACTTGCAGAGCGACATTTAGATTATGCCGATCTCTATTTTCAGTCGAGTTGTCATGAAGCATGGGGATTGGAAGACGGTATTATAAAAAGAGGATCCTACAATATTGATCAGGGTGTAGGTATTCGCGCTATTCGTGATGATAAAACCGGGTTTGCTTATGCTGATCAGATCACTTTACAGGCATTACAGCAAAGCGCTAATGCAGCACGAAGCATTGTAAATCAAGGTGGACAAGGCAAAGTATCTCTAATTAATCAGGTCGATTTTAAACATTTATACTCTGCGATTGATCCTCTGCAAACAATGAGTCCTGAAGAGAAAATAGCCTTGCTGCGGCGTGTTGATCAAATTGCTAGAGCCGAAGATCCTCGCGTGCAAGAGGTTGATGTAACGCTATCTGCCGTTTATGAACATATTCTTATCGTTGCAACAGATGGCACTTTGGCGGCTGATATTCGCCCACTAGTACGTTTATCTGTCAGTGTGCTAGTCGAACATGATGGCAAGCGTGAGCGTGCGGCTAGTGGCGGCGGTGGTCGTTATGGTTACCAGTATTTTCTTGAAACAGTTCAGGGTGAGGCTCGGGCGGAATATTATGCCCGCGAGGCTGTACGCATAGCATTGGTTAATCTTGCTGCAATTGCTGCGCCAGCAGGAACAATGCCTGTGGTGCTAGGTGCTGGCTGGCCAGGTGTCTTACTACACGAGGCAGTCGGCCATGGTCTTGAAGGCGATTTTAATCGTCGTGGAACATCCATCTTTAGTGGCAAAATCGGTCAACAAGTTGCTTCACCACTTTGTACCGTAGTTGATGATGCGACGCTAGTCGGGCGTAGAGGATCTTTAGCCATTGATGATGAGGGGGTGCCAGGTCAATATAATGTTTTGATTGAAAATGGTATTTTAAAAGGTTATATGCAAGACAAAATGAATGCACGTTTGATGGGGGTTTTGCCAACTGGCAATGGTCGCCGTGAATCTTATGCGCATTTGCCGATGCCTCGGATGACAAATACCTATATGTTAGCGGGACAGTCAACTCCTGAAGAGATAATAGCCAGTGTAGAGCGTGGAATTTATGCACCTAATTTTGCTGGTGGACAAGTTGATATTACCTCAGGCAAATTTGTGTTTTCCACTGCGGAAGCCTATTTGATCGAAAAAGGGAAGATCACGCAGCCGATAAAAGGAGCAACATTAATCGGTGCGGGGAAAGAAGCAATGCAGCAGATTTCCATGGTTGGCAACGATCTCAAACTTGATAGTGGGATAGGTGTTTGTGGCAAAGAAGGGCAAAGTATTCCTGTTGGTGTTGGCCAACCAACATTAAAGCTCGATAGTATGACGGTTGGTGGAACAACATAATAAAATTTTTGGATTATTGGATGAATAAAAAAATTGTTATCTCGGTAATATTAGCCATATTAATAGGGGCAGGTGTTTACTTTAAATGGAATAGTCTGCAGCAGGCAAAAGTTATCGGCCAAGCGGAAAGGCCAACAGCTGTGCACAATATTGACCAGTTAACAGCACAGCAAAATGTGGTTAATTATCTACGGCAATATCATAGATTACCTGACTTTTATATTACGAAAAGAAAAGCGCAACAAAATGGCTGGAGCCCAAGAGAAGGTAATTTATGTCAGGTTGTGCCGGGTAAAGCGATTGGTGGCGATAGATACAATAATCGAGAAAAATTACTACCTTTTGCGCCAGATCGCCAATGGTATGAAGCTGATATCAATTATCACTGTGGTCATCGAGGTAGTGATCGACTGCTTTACTCATCAGATGGATTGATTTATGTAACTTTAGATCATTATAAAACCTTTTCAAGAGTGAATTAAATGATGCATTGTGTTGAGTTTGATTTTCGTGAAATAGACAATCTGGCTGATTTCTATCAAAAAGCGATATTGGTTTTTGAATTGCCAAAATGGTTTGGCCAAAATTTGGATGCCCTGTGGGATGTGTTGACTGGGGAAATTGCTTTACCGGTAGAGGTTATTTTTTCTCATATAAATCAACATCAGTTAACAAAATTTGCTGAAGTAATAACGGTTTTTAGAGAAGCGGAACACACATTGGGAGGGCAATTAATATTTCATTGCCGAGCCTCCCAGTCTGATCCAGTCTAGGCGCTTTCAGATAGTGTTTTTAGGTACTGAAAGAGTTGGCGATAAGCTTTAGCCGGTTTATTTGTCTCTCTTTCTTTTTTGCAATTACGAATTAATGTACGTAGCTGTTGACGATCGGCTAAGGGAAATAAACCTATTACATCTTCAATCGCATTATCGCTATTTTCTAGTAATTGATTACGTAAAGCCTCAAGCTTATGTAATATAGCGATTTGTTGATTGTGCCGATTTTTCAGCTTATCCAACGCATCATAAATAGGTTGAGGATCTTGCGCTCTGAGTAATTTACCAATAAATTGTAACTGGCGTCGTCGTCCTTCACGCTTAATTTTTTGCGCTAATTCAACGGCTGCTAGTAGTTCATCATCAAGGGGGATTCGTTCTAGTTCATGTTTACTAAGTTCAACCAGTTCAGCTCCCAGCTTTTTTAGCGCTTCGGCATCACGCTTGATTTCGCTTTTACTGACCCAGATGATTTCATCCTTATCGATATTATCGGCGTTATCATCGAACCAGTTATTGGGCTGTTTTGCCATCGCGGCTTTCCTCTTAGTAAAACGCAGAATTATTTTATTTTAGAATAATCTGTCGTCTGGTATGTTAACATCTTATCTCTATTGTAACTGGGAAAATAGATTTAATGCTATAGAGGATTTATTTTCTGCTGCAGATAGGTATTGGTTGAGTTGATTTTATTTTCTATATTTGGATGATATCAATGAGTTTGACTGAACAGGTTTTATTACAACGTAAACAATTAGAAGAAACAGTTGCATATGCATTATCTTACGCTACAGCCCATTGTGATGCAGCTGAAGTGGCTATTAATAAATCAACAGGTATCAGTGTAAGTACCCGTTTTGGTGAAACTGAAAATATTGAGTTTAATAGTGATGGTGCGCTCGGCATCACGGTTTATCATAAGCGACGTAAAGGCAGCGCGTCATCGACTAACTTACATCCGGAAGCCATTAAGCGTACGGTGCAAGCCGCTATTGATATTGCCCAGTATACTTCAGAAGACCCCTTTGCTGGTTTAGCAGACGCTGAACTTTTGGCTTATCAATCGCCTGATTTAAAACTCTTTTATCCCTTTGATATTGATACCGAAAAGGCAATCAAATTGGCAAGTGAAGCGGAAATATCTGCTTTAAATGCGGATAAGAGGATTAAAAATACCGAAGGAGGAAGCTTTAATAGTCATTATGGTATCAGAGTGTTTGGTAATACTCACGGAATGTTACAGAGCTATTGCTCCAGCCGCCATTCAATGTCAAGTTGTGTGATTGCGCAGGAGAATGATGGGATGGAGCGAGATTATGCTTATACCATTGCCCGCCGCTTAGAGGATTTACAATCACCGCAATGGGTTGGACAGGAGGCCGCTCGCCGAACTGTAGCCCGGCTTTCGCCGCGTAAATTATCAACGATGAAAACACCGGTCATTTTTGCTGCTGAGGTCGCAACTGGTTTGTTTGCTCACCTGGTTGGTGCGATTAGTGGTACCAGTATTTATCGAAGATCCTCTTTTTTATTAGACAACCTGGGTAAGCAAATTTTTCCTGCTTGGTTAACCATTCAAGAAAATCCTCATCAAATTGGGGGGCTTGCGTCATCTCCTTTTGATAGTGAAGGAGTTAATACCACTCAACGTAATATTATTGAGCAAGGAATATTACAAACTTGGTTATTGACCACTTATTCAGCACGTAAGCTTAGCTTGCAGAGTACTGGTCATGCTGGTGGTATCCATAATTGGCATATTGCCGGCCAAGGATTAGATTTTGCTGCTTTATTAAAAGAAATGGGGACAGGATTGGTTGTCACTGAATTGATGGGGCAGGGAGTGAGTATGGTAACGGGGGATTATTCTCGAGGAGCGGCCGGATTTTGGGTCGAAAACGGAGTAATACAATATCCTGTCAATGAAATTACTATTGCCGGTAATTTAAAACAGATGTGGGCTAATATTGTAACAATAGCCAACGATATCGAAACGCGTAGTAATATTCAATGTGGTTCGGTTTTATTGTCAGAAATGCATGTAGCTGGGCAGTAAACCAATTATTGCTAATAAATTGCTAATGAAGAATGCGAAAATGGGCAAAAACTAGCCGATTAAGGTAACGTGCATCTTATCGCAACAGCCAACATTGGCCGCACGATAGAGACAGCTATTTTGTTGCCGTTAGCTCACTAGCATTTAAGTTGTGGCAAAATGACATTAGCTGCAATTTGCCTCAACGTTTTAATATTAGCTTTTTAAGAAATGGAGTTAGCTGATAGAGCTTAACAGTAATGAAAGGTGATTTTGCTGACGAATAATGTCGATATCATGACATTTCGATAGAAAATTGATTAGTCATCTTCAAGTTTGTGCTGAAAAAGTTGAATAATTGCTGCCAATGCCTGTTCTTCATCTGGACCCGTTACTTCAAGATCGATATAACTACCTTGCTCTGAATCTAGCATCAACATCGCTATGACACTATCTGCTTGAGCTTCAATATTATGGCAGTTACGCAAGAGTACCGTAGATTCAAACTGTTGGATCAGTTCACAAAGCATTATTGCTGGCCTGGCATGCATACCCTGCTGGTTTTTTATAATAATGCGATGATAAACGGTCATGATTTTCTTTTTTCCAACGTTCGATGACGCGACTGAACATTTTTTCCTCTTGAACGAAAATAATCAGCCAATTGTTCGGCAACATAAACTGAACGGTGTTTACCTCCGGTACAACCGATAGCAATCGTCAAATAGCTACGATTGTTCGATTCTAACATGGGTAACCATAATTCAAGATAACTACGTGTTTGATAAATAAAATTATGCACTTCTGTATGTCGGTCAAGAAAGGCGGCAACAGGACGATCGAGACCTGTCATAGGACGTAATTTGGGATCCCAGTGTGGATTAGGTAAAAAACGTACATCAAAGACATAATCTGCATCGATCGGAATACCATGTTTGAAGCCAAAGGATTCGAATACCATAGTCAATTCACGTTCTCGCTTACCTAATAAACGAGCTCTTAGCATTTCAGCCAGTTCATGCACTGACATTTCAGAGGTATCGATGACTAAATCAGCTCGTGAACGCAAGGGTTCTAATAAATCATTTTCCTCATCAATCGCATTTTCTAATGATAACTTTTTGCTGGAGAGTGGGTGTAGCCGGCGTGTATCGCTATATCTTCGGATCAGAGTGTTACGATCTGCATCAAGAAAAAGTAATTGCGGGGAAAAATTAGCCGGTAGATTTTTTAACGCTTTTTCGAAAATTGCCGGATCGGCAGGCATATTACGAACATCAATACTCACAGCAGCTGAAGTTTGTCGTTCAGCCAGTGTATTGGCTAATTCTGGTAGTAAAATAACGGGCAGATTATCAACACAATAAAAACCCATATCCTCCAGTGCTCGTAGAGCAACAGATTTACCTGAACCAGAGCGGCCACTGACTATCATCAGCACCATGAGTAATACTCCTTAAGTTTGTTCACAATAAAAAATCATTATTTTTGGCATAGATTTTTTAAAACCGTTATTCAGTAATGATTTGATAGAGTTCTTCATTACTTTGCGCAGCCCTTAAACGACGACATAAGTTTTTGTCAGCCAACCGTTTGGCAATTAAAGAGAGCGTATGTAAATGGGTTTTACATTGCTCTGAAGGTACTAATAATGCAAACAGCAAATCAACAGACTGATTATCAATAGCATCAAAAGCAATAGGTTCATCCAAATGAAGAAATACACCCACTGCGTCGGATGAATTACTGTCATTTAATTTGCCATGAGGTATTGCAATACCCCCACCAATACCGGTTGTGCCGACTTTTTCACGGGTTAGTAAAGAGTCAAAAACAATATTTTCAGGCACATTTAGTTCAATAGCAGCAACTTCACTGATAATCTCTAGTGCTCGTTTTTTACTCGTACAATGTACATTATTTAGTGTACATGATGGTGTTAATACCGAGCTTAATGATAATTTTTTTTCACTATTCATTGGATTTATTCACTTTGGGCAATTATACCAGATATCCATAATCAATATCTGGTATGAACGATACTAGCATCAATAATCTATATTTAGTGTCATATGCCCTTGTTGTTTAATAACACAAATTAATGTTGTTTCAATTTTTCTTTATATTTAGTAAGCTGGCGTGCCATTTTTTCTACCATGGCATCAATAGCAGCATACATATCATCTTCTTGAGCAGAAGCATGGAGTTCCGCTCCATTCACTTTCGCCGTTGCTTCAGCAATTTGATTAAATTTCTGTACTTTTAAAATTACATGAAGACCATTGATATGGTCAAAGTATTGTTCGAATTTTGAACATTTTTCTTCAACGGTTTGGCGTAATGCTTCGGTAATTTTAATATTTTGTCCAGTAATTTGAAATTCCATAGTATCTTCCTTCTCAGTTAATTCAAATCAGTTTTTTACGCTGATTAGAGGGTGGAATGGATAGAGACTCTCGATATTTAGCAACTGTACGACGAGCAATTTGAATACCCTGTTCTGCTAGTATGCTCGTTAATTTATTATCACTCAAGGGTTTTACAGGGTTCTCTGCCGCAATGAGTTTTTTTACTAGCGCGCGTATAGCAATAGAAGACGCTTCTCCTCCTGTATCAGTGTTAACATGGCTAGAAAAAAAGTATTTCAGTTCAAAAATACCTCTTGGGCTATAAAGGTATTTTTGTGATGTAACACGGGAAATCGTCGATTCGTGCATATCAACCTGATAAGCAATATCCGCTAGTACCATAGGTTTCATATGCTCTTCACCATATTCAAAAAATTCTTGCTGATTTTCAACAATACATTGGGCAACTTTTAATAAAGTTTCATTACGACTTTCTAAACTTTTTATTAACCATTTCGCCTCTTGTAAGTTGTTACGGATGAATTGGTTATCTTCTTCATTATTAGAGTATTTGCCTAGAGAAGCATAATGTTGATTGATTTTTAAGCGTGGAATGTTTTCAGTATTAAGGGCTACTTGCCAGTCATTATCTATTTTACGAACTAGAGCGTCTGGGACAATATATTGTGGTTCTTTAGTTTGAATGATTTGTCCAGGTTTAGGATCTAATCGTTGGATCATAGCGATAACTTCTTTCAAAGCCGTTTCTTTTAATTTAGTTTTCCGGCTAAGTTGCCGAAAATCACGATTGCCAAGTAATTCTAAATGGTCGTTAATTATTAGTTTAGCTTCTTTTAGAAAAGGAGTCTCGTTAGGTAACGCTGATAACTGAATAAGTAAGCAGTCTTGTAAATTTTTTGCTGCAACGCCAATCGGATCAAAGTGTTGGATCCGTTTTAATACAATTTCTACTTCTTCCAGGGTAATATCGCTTAGCGCTAAACCGGTATAAATATCTTCAATAGTGGTGCTAAAATAGCCGGAATCGTCGATAGCATCAATAATGGCGGTAGCAATTGCTGCATCTATTTCAGTAAAGGGGGTTAACGATGCTTGCCAGGATAAATAATCTTGCAATGTTTGTAACGTTTCCCCTTGGTAGAGGGTAAAATCATTGTCGCTAAAATTATTGGTTAGCTTTGAATGACTATCTGAAATATAAATTTCTTCCCAGTTAGTATCTAAAGGCAATTCGTTAGGCATCTCATTTTGTTCAATTGCTTCAAAACTATCTAGTGCCGCTGGCTCGTTATCATTGATATCTGATGTTTCGATTTCTTGGTAGAGGTCATCTTGTTCAAGTAAAGGATTGGTTTCAAGTGCTTGCTGAATTTCTTGTTGAAGTTCTAATGTTGAAAGTTGCAACAAACGAATAGCTTGTTGTAGCTGTGGTGTCATCGCCAACTGCTGACTGAGTCGGAGTTGCAAACTCTGTTTCATAAAATTGGCTTAACCTCTTGGGAATAACATAATAAAAAATTTACAACTTTAATGAGTCACGGTTAGAGGCGGAAACCTTCTCCCAAATAGACGCGTTTGACTTGCTCATTTTCTAAAATCGCTTTAGGGGTTCCATGAGCGATAAGATGACCTTGACTGACAATATAAGCGCGTTCACAAACATCTAATGTTTCTCTGACATTATGATCGGTTATTAACACGCCTAAACCATAATCTCTCAAGTGTTGGATTATTTTTTTTATATCTAATACGGAAATCGGATCAACACCAGCAAAAGGTTCATCTAAGAGAATAAATTTAGGATTAGCCGCCAATGCCCGTGCTATTTCCACTCGGCGGCGCTCCCCACCAGAAAGTGATTGACCGAGATTATTTCTTAAATGAGTAATACTAAATTCTTCCATCAATTCTTCGGCGCGTTGTTGTTTTTCTTCAGATGTTAAATCTTTACGAATTTCTAATACTGCCATCAGATTATCGTAAACATTTAGCCGACGAAATATTGAGGCTTCTTGTGGTAAATAGCCTATTCCTCTACGAGCCCGTTCATGCAGCGGTAGCAAACTGATATCTTCATCGTCAATAGTAATTTTTCCAATATCACGAGGAACGATACCAACTACCATATAAAAGGTTGTCGTTTTACCTGCACCGTTTGGCCCTAGTAAACCAACGATTTCACCTGAACTGACTTCTAGGCTAACATCTTCGACAACCTTACGGTTTTTGTATGTTTTTGCCAACTGTTTCGCAGTTAATTTAGCCATTTTTATTATTTACTCTTACTATCATTTGTGTTTTTCACACCAGGGCCTTTTTCTTGTAATTGGGAAGGTAACAATATGGTTGTTACTCGTTTCCCTTTATCGCTAAACGCTTCCATTTGTTGGGTTGGGACTAAATAGGTAATTTTGTCACCTTTAATATAACTATCTAGTTGTTCAAGATAAGCATTACCCGTTAAAATAACCAGCTCTTTTTCCATTTCATAACGCATTTTATCGCTGTGGCCTTTGATTGGTTTACCATCATCTTGTAATTGATAAAAGGTCGCTGGCGTACCATAGGCTTCGACAACCATTTTTTTAGCATCGCCGTTTGGACGAGTAACAACGACTTTATCAGCTCGAACATCTATAGAACCTTGTTTTATGACAACATTTTCTGTAAATGTAGTAATATTCTTTTCTAAATCAAGTGACTGTTTGACTGAATCAATCTGAATGGGTTGTTGAGAGTCACTTTTCAGCGCCATTGCTGGCAAGCTTAATATAAATATTGAGCTAGTAAGTGCTATATTAAGGAAAATCTTTTTTGCCAATATCATTTTAGTGGTTTCCTTCGGGAGCGGTCTGCTTATTTGGGATTTCGTAATAGGTCTTAACATCTTCAATTAACTCTGCGGTATGGGTTCGCATATTACCGCGCATTTTCATACCCACTGATCGTAAACCGATACCAATTACCGTGACTTTATCATTGGATGAAACATCCTGGGTAATTAGGTTAACGATGGCATTTTCTGTCAAAATTTTTTGTAAATCTGAAGTTGGATTTAAGCTATTTACTTGAACATTACCATATAAATAGAGCATGTTGTCATTTGTTAATTTAGCTTTATTGGCTCGTATGGCCCAAGTTGGGATACTCTTTGGGTCGTAGGTTGTTAATACTGGATTAATGAACCAAGTGATTTTATTGCTGGAAAAGTGGTGTGTCTCATCCGTTATCAACTTATAAGCCAATTTACCCATTGGATCATAGACATGGGTAACGGCATTGCCAGTTTGATAATTTGGTTGACTGTTATCAATCATAGCAGGCGTTTTTGATTGATTAAAATCAGCTAAGTTCCAGCCAATAAGTGCTAAAACAATCAGTGTTAATATAATGTTAAGACAAAACTTAAATTTGCTCATGTTGTTTCATTTTTGCCTATATTGATAAACCGTGGGCATTTTCTATCTTGTCTTGAGCAAGCAGGATAAGATCACATATTTCACGTACCGCACCTTTGCCTCCTGCTTGATATGTAACATAATGCGCTTTACTTAACAACATTGGATGCGCGTCAGCTACGGCAACCGAAAGCCCTATCTGGGACATGACAGGCCAGTCAATTAAATCATCACCAATATAAGCAATTTGTTGAGGTTGGAGTTTTAATCGGGTCATCAGGTCATTATAAGCTAAATTTTTTTCACTTTGCCCTTGGTAAAGATAATTGATACCGAGCGTTTTGGCACGATTTTCCAATAATTTGGCTTTTCGCCCGGTAATAATGGCAACTTCAATCGCTGAGGTTAGTAAACAACGAATACCGTAACCATCCTTTACATTGAATGCTTTTAGCTCTTCACCATTATTTCCCATATAAACTAAGCCATCTGTCATAACACCATCAACATCGCAAATGAGTAATTTTATCAGACGTGCTTTTTCAACAATATGCTGTTCTACTGGGCCATAACAAGTTGTTATTTTATTGTGATCATTCATGTATTATTTCCAATAATTATATGATGCCAGCTTGCAGAAGATCATGCAGATGAATAACACCCACAAGTTTATCTGCTTTTGCTACCAGTAATGAAGTAATATGGTGGTGTTGCATCAAATTTAAGGCGTCAATCGCTAGCATATCAGGTTTTACTCTAATACCCCCAGTTGTCATTACATCGGCAATTTTGGCATTATTTAAGTCAATATTCATTGCAAAGACACGTCGTAAGTCACCATCAGTGAAAATACCTTCAATCTGCATATCTTCGTTACAAATCACCACCATGCCAAGTTTTTTGTGCGTAATTTCCACTAATGCTTGCTGTAATGTTGCTTGTTTCGGGACATTAGGAATATTTTTCCCTGTGTGCATTAAGTCACTCACTCTTAATAAAAGTTTACGTCCTAATGTGCCACCGGGATGAGAGAGTGCAAAATCTTCAGCAGTAAAACCACGAGCTTCAAGTAAAGCGACAGCAATGGCATCTCCCATAACGAGCATCGCAGTTGTGCTTGTTGTTGGCGCTAGACCTAATGGGCAAGCTTCTTGTGGCACCTTGATACAAAGGTGAATATCTGCCGCTTTGCCCATGCTACTTGCAGGGTTTTTTGTCATGCAAATTAGCGCAATGTGTTGGCGTTTTAACACCGGAATGAGTGCTAATATTTCATTTGACTCACCGGAGTTAGAAATAGCTAGAACAATATCTTTACTGCTAATCATGCCTAAGTCACCATGACTAGCTTCTCCTGGATGGACAAAAAATGCAGGTGTTCCAGTACTGGCTAATGTGGCTGCAATTTTACGGCCAATATGGCCTGATTTTCCCATCCCCATAATTACCACTTTGCCAGCACATGTGAAAATCAGCTCACAAGCTTGGTTAAAATCATCATTAATATATTGCTCCAGATTGGCAAGTCCACTACGTTCAATTTCCAATACCTTTTTTGCTGTTTTTTGAAAATCAATTTCCGACATTTTTATTTACCAATTTGATATAAGTAATTTAATTATATGGGTTAATAGCTCTTTGGTAAGGCTGTTTTTTCATATCATTCGTTTTATATTACAGCCAACATTGTATTATCCGTACATCATATTATTAAAAAAATAGCATTTTTCACTATGATGACATTTGAGAATTTGTTTATTGTGACCATGTAATGAGCAAAAGTAAAATTGGCAATAATATTGATAGCGAATATATGGTAGTTTTTAGGTAATATGTTCCATACTGAGTAAATATACTTAAATGATAGTTAGACAGAAAGGCTATTATCGTCATGAAGAAGTCTGTAGATAATATCATAGAAATCAAAGATATGTCTTTTATTCGGGGTCAACGGCCGATTTTTACCGATATGAGCTTGACGATCCCCAGGGGAAAAATTACGGCAATTATGGGGCCATCAGGTATTGGAAAAACAACTTTGCTACGTTTGATTGGTGGACAATTACGGCCAGATAAGGGAGAAATTTGGTTTGATGGTGTTAATATTCCAACACTATCAAGCACAGAACTTTATGCCGCTCGAAAGAAAATGAGTATGTTGTTTCAGTCTGGTGCCTTGTTTACTGATATGAATGTTTTTGACAATGTTGCTTTTCCTTTACGTGAACATACTGTTTTAGCAGCAGAAATTATTCAAACAGTTGTTACGATGAAGCTAGAAGCTGTTGGACTCAGAGGCGCAGCCAATCTTATGCCAGCTGAATTATCAGGCGGTATGGCAAGACGAGCCGCGTTAGCACGGGCTATTGCCCTTGACCCACAATTAATTCTATTTGATGAGCCTTTTGTTGGGCAAGATCCGATAACCATGGGGGTTTTGGTTAAACTTATTGATGAACTTAATCAGGCATTAGGTATTACTTGCGTTATTGTTTCTCACGATGTACCAGAAGTGTTAAGTATAGCGGATAAAGCTTATATTGTTGCAGAGCAACATGTCATTGCTGAAGGTACAGCGAAAGAATTGCAACAAAATAAGGATGCGCGGGTTAGGCAATTTCTTGATGGTATAGCAGATGGTCCAGTACCATTTAAGTTTCCGGCAGGAAATTATGCAGCAGATTTATTAGGGTAATGGGATGATACTAATTGATACACTAGCAGCATTAGGCCGTCGTTCATTGGCTGTGGTGGCGACATTTGGCCGTGCAGGCTATTTGTTATTTCGGGCTTTATTTGGTAGACCTGAATTTGCAAAACAATGGCCATTATTAATAAAACAGCTCTACAATGTAGGAGTCTTATCTTTATTAATTATTGCTGTATCGGGATTATTCATTGGCATGGTACTTGGTTTACAAGGATATTTAGTCTTGACCATGTTTAGTGCTGAGTCCAGTCTTGGCATGATGGTAGCCCTTTCTTTATTAAGGGAATTAGGGCCGGTAGTGACAGCGCTTTTATTTGCTGGCAGAGCGGGTTCTGCATTAACAGCAGAAATAGGACTCATGAAAGCCACAGAGCAGCTCTCAAGTTTGGAAATGATGGCAGTTGATCCTCTACGCCGAGTGATTGCGCCGCGTTTTTGGGCTGGGCTAATTAGTATGCCATTACTGGCATTGATTTTTGTCGCAGTGGGCATATTAGGAGGTGCACTAGTTGGTGTCGATTGGAAAGGAATTGATGAGGGCTTTTTTTGGTCATCGATGCAATCTGCTATTGAGTGGAAAAAGGATATTCTCAACTGTTTTATTAAAAGTGTGGTATTTGCTTTTACGGTCAGTTGGATCGCTTTATTTAATGGTTATGATGCAATCCCAACATCGGAAGGGATCAGTCGCGCAACAACCAGAACTGTTGTACATTCGTCATTAGCTGTGTTGGGTTTAGATTTTGTGCTTACTGCACTGATGTTTGGGAATTAATTCATGCAAAGTAAGAAAAGTGAAATTCTAGTTGGACTATTTGTTTTGATTGCATTAGCTGCGATTGTCTTTTTGTGTTTAAAAGTTGCAGATATTAAATCATTTGGAAATCAACCGACTTATAAAGTTACAGCTTCTTTTACCAATGTAGGTGGATTGAAAGTCAATTCACCGGTAAAGATAGGTGGTGTTGTGGTTGGCCGAATAGTCGATATTATGTTGGATAAGAAAACTTATACTCCACGTGTTACCTTAGCGATTTTTAGTCAATATGACAATATTCCTGATACCAGCTCATTATCAATACTCACCGCTGGATTATTAGGTGAACAGTTTTTAGCACTGAATGTGGGTTTTTATGATCCAGATATGGGCGTTACCTTTCTTAAAGAAGGTGGACGCATTGAAGATACGAAATCGGCCATAATATTGGAAGATTTAATTGGGCAATTATTATATAGAAGTGGCGATCCTAATCGTTCAAATAGGGCAAGCTCAGTTTCCGGCAATAACGAAAAATCTTCCGCGACACCATAATGAATAATCTAATATGACGAGAAGGAACCTATTTTATGCTTAAACGTTTCTTAATAGTGGCTTTATTAGTGGTTGCTCCGTTTGCGATGGCGATAGATCAAACCAACCCATATAAACTGATGCAAGAAGCCGCCGCTAGAACTTTTACACGCTTAAAAAATGAGCAACCAATGATCCGGCAAAATCCAGATTACTTACGCAGGGTTGTTCGTGAAGAACTTATGCCTTATGTCCAAATTAAATATGCTGGCGCATTAGTCTTAGGATCTTATTATAGTAGTGCAACGCCTTCACAACGGGATGCTTATTTTCAAGCAATTGAAGCCTATTTGGAACAGGCTTATGGCCAGGCTTTGGCAATGTATCATGGTCAACAATATCAAATTGCGCCTGAACAACCACTAGGTGATAGGAATGTAGTTGCTATTCGGGTAACGATTACCGATCCACAGGGGCGACCTCCTGTGCGTCTTGATTTTCAATGGCGTAAAAACAGTAAAACAGGCTATTGGCAAGCTTATGATATGATTACTGAAGGCGTCAGTTTAATTACCACTAAACAAAATGAGTGGGCTAATATTTTACGTACCAAAGGTATTGACGGCTTGACGCAAGAATTGCTCAGTAGCGCAAAAAATCCGATCACCTTGGAAAATAAAAAATCATGAAACTTATATTAACCTGGGAGCAGAATGGTAATACGTTGATTTTAAATGGTGAGCTTGATCGTGATACTTTGCCTGCTTTTTGGCAACAGAGAAATCAGTTACTAAAAGGTATCAATGCAATTAATGTTTCCCAGTTATCTCATATCGATTCTACCGGACTTGCTATGTTTGTTAGGTTAAAGTCAGAACAGCGGTCAGAGAATAAATTGGTATTTGAAGGTATTAGTGAACGTTTTAATACGCTTATCAGGCTTTATAAACTTGAGAGTTTTATAAACTAATCAGGTTATAAATTTTAAAACTAGCTTATATATAAAGCAGTCGCTCTTGCGCATTTTTTATGCCAAGGGCGTTTGCTTGATTTGCAGTAGATAATAGATCGATTAGGATAGATACATTATCTTTTAATGTTAGAATTGAGTTTAATTATGGATACAAATGAAATAAAGCAAGTATTAATAGAACAATTGAAACTTGATGAAGTGATCGTCAATGGCGATGGTAGCCATTTTCAAATAATTGCTGTTGGTGAAATGTTTAATGGCATGAGTCGGATTAAGCAGCAGCAAGTGATTTATGCGCCGCTAATGGAATATATTGCAGATAATCGGATTCATGCATTATCAATTAAAGCTTATACCCCTGCAGAATGGACAAGAGATCGTAAGCTCAATGGTTTTTAAGACTATACTTCTGCATTAATAATATAAATATTACTCATAGAGAATTTCTTGATGGATAAGTTTCGATTAAAAGGACCAACTCGTTTGATGGGAGAGGTCTCGATTTCTGGTGCAAAAAATGCAGCACTACCGATATTGTTTGCATCATTATTGGCAGAAGAACCCGTTGAATTACAAAATGTGCCAAAGTTAAAAGATATTGATACAACAATTGAATTACTTAATCAGTTAGGTACCAAAGTTGAACGTAATGGTGCTATTTTTGTGGATGCACGTGGTATTAATAAATTTTGTGCTCCTTATGAATTAGTCAAGACGATGCGTGCATCTATTTGGGCTTTGGCACCATTAGTTGCTCGTTTCGGTCAAGGTCAGGTGTCTTTACCGGGAGGATGTGCGATTGGTGCACGTCCAGTAGATTTGCATATTGCTGGACTTGAGCAACTTGGCGCAAAAATTACTTTAGACGAAGGTTATGTTAAAGCCTCGGTTGAGGGTCGTTTGCAAGGCGCCAATATTGTTATGGATAAGGTTAGTGTTGGCGCCACTGTGTCTATAATGACGGCTGCAACCCTAGCAGAGGGAAAAACCGTCATTGAAAACGCCGCTCGTGAACCTGAAGTTGAAGACACAGCTAACTTTTTAAATTCATTGGGAGCAAAAATTACGGGTGCGGGCACCGACAGCATTATTATTGACAGTGTAGCGCGCTTAGGTGGTGGTATTTATCGAATTTTACCTGATCGCATTGAAACAGGAACTTTCCTTGTTGCCGCTGCTATCTCTGGTGGAAAAGTTATTTGCCGCAATACTAAACCGGCTACATTGGATGCAGTATTAGCTAAATTACGGGAAGCGGGGGCAGAGATTGAAATTGGTGAGGACTGGATCCAACTGGATATGCATGGTAAGCGACCAAAAGCAGTGACTATCAGAACAGAGCCGCATCCTGGCTTTCCAACAGATATGCAGGCGCAATTTAGCTTACTTAATTTGGTGGCTGAAGGTGTTAGTACAATAACGGAAACTATTTTTGAAAATCGTTTTATGCATATCCCAGAGTTGATCCGTATGGGAGCCCATGCGGAAATAGAAGGAAATACCGTTGTTTGTCATGGTGTTAAACAACTTATGGGTGCTCAAGTAATGGCTACGGATTTGCGGGCATCAGCTAGTTTAGTGCTGGCAGGCTGTGTCGCGAAAGGAAAAACAATTGTTGATCGGATTTATCATATCGATCGTGGATATGAAAGAATAGAAGAGAAACTACGTAGTTTAGGGGCAAATATAGAGCGTATTAGCGCAGATAAAAAATAACCCACTATTGTACAAAGGTAAAAATCAGTAGCTTAGTTAGATTACTGGTTCTTACTTATTGTAGTAATGATTTTCCTTCATTGTATTCTTCGATTTTAACGTGAACAGTGATTGTTTTGTCGTTGCGTAGTAGTACGATTGGGACGATACTGCCAGGATTAATTTCAGCGACTTGATCCATGGTTTCAGCAGCGGAGATAACCGGCTGGCCATTAACAGAAATAATAATATCACCGACTTGAATACCAGCATTTTCTGCTGGACCATTTGGCGCAACCTGGAAAATTCGTAACCCTTTAATTTGATTAATATCGTTATTGTTAGAGCGAATACGAGGTAAGTCCCGCGCAGTGATACCGATAAAGCCGCGGATCACCTGTCCATCGCGAATAAGTTTTTCCATAATTTTAGCTGCTAATTCAGTTGGAATAGCAAAACCTAGCCCTTCAGGTGTAAAACCATTTTCTGAATGATCGAATGAGAGGGTATTAATACCCATTAATTCGCCTTCAGTATTAATTAGTGCTCCGCCCGAATTTCCATGATTAATAGATGCATCTGTTTGTAGAAAATTCTGTCGGCGGGTGGGGCTTAGTCCTACACGTCCGGTGGCGCTAATAATGCCTTGTGTTACCGTTTGTCCTAAATTATAGGGATTACCGATGGCTAACACGATATCACCAACGTGTGCTTTACGATGTGGATTAATCGGTATCACGGGAAGATTTTCGGCGTCTATTTTTAAAACAGCCAGGTCTGTTAAGCTATCTGAGCCAACAATTAACGCGTCAAAAATTAACCCATCAGGTAGTGCAATCTGAATTTGATCTGCATTATTAACGACATGTCTATTAGTAATAATATAACCATTACTACTCATAATGACACCAGAGCCTAGTGCGGTTAATTCGCGTCCATTCTGGGAAAAACTACCGGTACCGCTGCTATAAACATAGACTACTGCCGGTGCTGCTCTACGTACCGCTTTACTAAAACTAATAGGTTGATCATCTTTTTTACCGTCAAGGAGATCAGTGAGTCCTTTTGGGCGAATAGATGGAATTGTCACTAGCAAAATAGCAGCGATAACAAGCCCTACAATAACGGCACGAAAAAGCTTGATGAACATAGTAAGTATTCTGTAATAAGCGAACGAGATAATAAAATAGCAGGATACCATAAATAAAAACAGGTACGGTAGTTAATTGTACCTGTTTGTTGGATGATTAATTGAATATATTATTACCACGAAGTAATAAGATGATATTTTGATCACCACGTAAAATATTTAATGCTAAAGCGGTAGGCTTAGTTTCAATAATTTTACGAAGTTGATTAATATTTTCTATCCGTTGTTCGTTGGCATTAACAATAAGATCACCTTTTGCCAAACCAAGCATTGCTGCAGGTGAATTAGGCGAAACGCTATCGACCTTGACACCTTTTGTACCCCTAATTGTACTATTGCTTAAAGTGGCACCCATCAGAGAAGTAGTTAAAACTTCGGCCTTTGTACTACTGGTTTCACTATCTTCTAAGACAACGTTTACTTCCATCGGCTTGCCTTTACGCAGTAGTCCGATAGTAATCTGTTTACCAATTTCACTGGTGCCAATTTTAGCTCTCAACTCGGCAAAACTATTGATATATTTGTTATTAATTGAAACCAAAACATCACCAGGTTTAATGCCTGCTTTAGCTGCGGCAGAATTTGGGATTACTTCACTGACAAATGCCCCTTTCTGTGCATCAATATTCAAGGCTTTTGCTACATCAGAGGTCATTTCTGTGCCTTTGATCCCCAATAATCCACGTTTTACTTCACCATGTTTGATAATTTGATCGCTAAGGGATTTAGCCATATTGGATGGAATGGCAAAGCCAATACCAATATTACCCCCGCCAGGTGCTAAAATAGCGGTATTAATACCAATAAGCTCACCATTTAGATTAACCAATGCGCCACCTGAGTTACCTCTATTAATAGAAGCGTCAGTTTGAATAAAATTTTCCAAACCTTCTACATTTAAACCACTGCGACCCAATGCAGAAATAATACCGGATGTTGCCGTTTGACCCAAGCCAAAAGGGTTACCAACAGCAACAGCAAAATCGCCAACCCGCAGTTTATCGGAGTCAGCTATTTTTATCGCTATTAAGTTCAATTTTTTTAGATTTGCTGTGCTCGAATCTTTGATTTGTAACAAGGCGATATCTGTTTGAGGATCACGGCCAATAAGTTTAACATCAATTTCTTTGCCATCATTAAGCTGAATTTGAATATTATCAGCATTATCGATGACATGGTTATTAGTTAGGATATAACCTTTTTCAGCATCAATAATGACCCCGGAACCTAATCCTTCAAAAGGGCGAATACTCTGTTGCTGTGAAGGGAAATTGGGCCCAAAAAAGAATTTAAATTCTTCGGGTAACTGTTGATTTTGAACACGTGTTCCAGATACACGAATACTAACTACGGCAGGAAGTACTTTTTCTAGCATAGGGGCTAGGCTAGGTAATTCTTGACCAGATGATAAAGTAACTGGTGGCATTGATGCAGAATAACTTACTGCAGGTATACTTATGAGTGAAAGACTGATACTCATAGCTAATATAGTTAAAAAATGTTTCTCTTTTTTCATCATGAATTCAATTCTCTTACATACCTAATTTATTTTAAGGTAATTTGCTTCCTGGATAGAAAAGGCCTCAGCAGGTCTAAGACTATAAATTATGCAAAAAAGTTCAGCCAACCGATAGTGGTAATTGTATTTTTACATGTATTTACATGATATTAATTTTTTATAACAAAATGGATCTATCAGGCGGATGCACTACCATCAAAATTAGGTAACGATGCAATTTTATTAATATAGGTAACCTAATTTACCTTTTTTTTTCTTTCATTGAGCGAAATAAGCCAGAAGAGCCTTCAGAGTAGTCTTTGGGCGGTAAATTAACGGGAGCTTGATCATTATCTAATTCTGATTCAGTCAAACGGTAGTTAAAAGGGTTGTTTTGTATTGGCATATCAGGCATGAGGTCATGAGAACTTTTCGCCATATGCTGATAGAGTTGCCGATAATCTTGCGCCATGTTATCGAGTAATTCTGCACTACGCGCAAAATGGCTGACTAATTCTTTACGATATTCTTCCAATTCATGGTTTTTCTTTTCAAGTTCGGCTTGCAAAGCTTGTTGGTTACGTAGCTTGGTATTGCCAAAGCGAACTACTAGTGCACCAATAATGAAACCTACAATTAGACCGATTAGTGCATATTCCCAAGTCATGGTGACTCCTTCATTAACAAAACAACATTTATTTTCATAGAAATAAATTCACATTATAGCAGTCACTATACCTGTTAAAAGGAGATAAGTGAAAGCAGGAAAAGTTGTTGCTAATGATTTCATATTATTCTGAGGTATTAAAGTAAGAAAAATTATCGATATAATGTTTATGATAGGTTTCATTGGCCAATAAAATTATGACCTTTTAAGGAGTATCACGTTAATGGCATTGCTGACTCCCACTAAACTTTACCATCAGTTTTTGGCTACCGGTGATTATCAATTTGATGAGGTGCAAAGCACAACGATAGCACGTTTAGATATTATTCATCATCAGCTACTAAACAGAACATCCCAATTATCATTGAGAAATAAAATTGGTCAATTATTTGTTAAGAAATCATATAAGAATTGTGCGCCTATCCACGGATTATATATGTGGGGTGGTGTTGGCCGAGGAAAAACCTGGCTGATGGATCTCTTTTATCAGAGTTTACCAGATGGCAGAAAATTACGCTTACATTTCCATCGCTTCATGTGGCGAGTACAGAATGAAATGATTGAGTTACAAGGTCAGCAAGATCCATTAGAAATTATCGCCGAGAGATTTAAAAAACAGACTGATGTTTTATGCTTTGATGAATTTTTTGTCTCTGATATCACTGATGCAATGATTTTGTCAACGTTATTAAAAGCTTTATTTGCCAGAGGAATCTGTTTAATAGCAACTTCTAATATTCCACCCGATGAACTCTATCGAAATGGATTGCAACGAACACGTTTTCTACCTGCTATCGAACAAATTAAAAAATACTGTGACATTATAAATGTTGATGCAGGTATTGATTATCGTTTACGTACCTTGAAACAAGCGGATCTTTATCTTACGCCAATTGATGAAGAGAGCTGCAATAGGATGGATGAGATATTTATTAAATTAGCGGGTAAACCTGGAGATAAATTCCCTATCCTTGAGATTAATCATCGTACTATGCCGGCAATTTGTACCGCAGAAGGTATTTTATCAATTGAATTTAAAGCATTATGTGAAGATGCACGTAGTCAAAATGACTATATCATTTTAGCGAAAGATTATCATACTGTATTACTGTATAATGTTTCGATGATGTCCGAAATCCATGAAGATGTAGCTAGGCGTTTTGTTGCTCTAATTGATGAATTTTATGAGCGAAAAGTTAAGTTGATTATAAATGCCGAGGTTGCAATGGATAAACTTTACCAAGGACATTTATTACGTTTTGAATATCAACGTTGTTTATCAAGATTGCAGGAAATGCAGAGTGAGGAGTACCTAAAATTACCTCATCTAGCTTGATTAGCGAGTAATAATACAATAAATTACTGAGAAAATTTATTTTTGGGTCGATTTTTGGCAAAAACTTCTCTATAATCTCGCCACCCCACGTTACAGCAAGTTTTTTATTTCCCAAAAATCTTGCATTAATGTCAGTTTGACTACTCGAAGGGGTAGGATTCACTGGACACAACTAGCGTGAACATGCTGAAGTATTTATATAAAATATGAGTGTTCGCCAACATGTAACTTATATATGGGTAAGCTTTAATGAAAACTTTTACAGCTAAACCAGAAACCGTAAAACGCGACTGGTACGTTGTTGATGCAGATGGAAAAACTTTAGGCCGTCTTGCAACTGAAATTGCTCGTCGTTTACGCGGCAAGCATAAAGCGGAATATACTCCGCATGTCGATACTGGTGATTACATCATTGTTGTTAATGCAGAAAAAGTTGCTGTTACTGGTAACAAGCGTGAAGACAAAATCTACTATCGCCATACTGGTTATATCGGTGGTATCAAACAAGCGACCTTCGAAGAAATGATTGCCCGTCACCCTGAACGTGTAATTGAAATTGCGGTTAAAGGTATGCTACCCAAAGGACCTCTTGGTCGTGCGATGTACCGTAAAATGAAAGTTTATGCGGGTAGTGATCACAACCACGCGGCACAGCAGCCGCAAATTCTTGACATTTAATCGGGATGGATATAGGCAATGGCTGAAAATCAATACTACGGCACTGGTCGCCGCAAAAGCTCTTCCGCACGTGTCTTTATTAAGCCAGGTAGCGGTAATATTACTATCAATCAACGCAGCCTTGAGGAGTATTTTGGCCGCGAAACGGCGCGAATGGTTGTTCGTCAACCGTTAGAATTGGTCGATATGTTACAAAAACTGGATTTATACATTACCGTTAAAGGTGGTGGTATTTCTGGTCAAGCAGGTGCAATCCGTCATGGTATTACACGTGCATTGATGGGATATGACGAGACATTACGTTCTGAACTACGTAAAGCTGGGTTTGTTACTCGTGATGCGCGTTCTGTTGAGCGTAAGAAAGTGGGGCTGCGTAAGGCACGTCGTCGTCCACAATACTCTAAACGTTAATTTCTTGTTTTTGCAACAAATTATTAACATAAAGCCCGCCTTTAGGCGGGTTTTTCGTATATTATAAATTTATATTATCTTGCCATTCTTAATTTAATTTTTTTTATTATTATTTTTTTCAATAAAAAATTGTTCTAATTTTGTACATTTATCATAAAATCTTGTCAAACTTTCCCCCATATTGACCAAAATCTGATAGACTATAGGTCATTAATTTCTTATCTATTTCTCACCAAATTTGGTGGAAATGACATGTGTTAATTGCAGTTCAATGAATCAATGAAAAGATGCCTGTTAACTGAATGAATTGGTTTACAAGCGTTTTAAACATGTGAGAATGGCCTTATTGTTATATTATGGCTGTTTGTTCTTTTTTAATAAAACTTGGAGGTTTTCATGGCTGTCGCTGCCAACAAACGTTCGGTAATGACACTGTTTTCCGGCCCGACCGACATATTTAGCCATCAAGTGCGGATCGTATTGGCAGAAAAGGGCGTGAGCGTTGAGATTGAGAATGTTGAAGCAGGTAATTTGCCTCAAGATTTAATTGATCTAAATCCTTACCAAACAGTACCAACGCTGGTCGATAGAGAATTAACATTGTATGATTCCCGCGTTGTTATGGAATATCTTGATGAACGCTTTCCGCATCCACCATTGATGCCGGTTTATCCAGTGGCTCGTGGTAGTAGTCGTTTGATGATGCATCGGATAGATAAAGATTGGTATTCTTTGATGTATAAGATTGAAAATAAAGATCCTCAAGCAGATGCTGCCCGTAAGCAGTTAAGAGAGGAATTGATATCAATCTCGCCAATTTTTAAAGAGATGCCGTTTTTTATGAGTGAAGAATTTAGTCTGGTTGATTGCTATTTAGCTCCCCTTTTGTGGCGTTTACCTTTTTGGAATATCGACATCCCCAAAGGAAAAGAAACAGAGGGCATTCGTTCTTATATGGAACGTGTATTTGAACGAGACTCTTTCCTTGCTTCACTAACTGAAGCTGAACGTGAGATGCGTTTATCTACCACAGGTTAATTTATTATGGAGTTGTTAGGAATGTCGCCACGTCGTCCTTATCTTCTTAGGGCTCATTATGAATGGCTTCTCGACAATAATATGACACCTCATTTAGTTGTGGATGTTAATATTTTTGGTGTAAATGTACCGATGGAATATGCTCATAAAGGACAGATTATTTTAAATATTACACCTTCTGCCGTCGGTAATTTAGAGTTGACAAATGAAAGCGTCAGCTTCAATGCCCGTTTTGGTGGTGTTCCTCGCCATGTTGAAGTGCCTATGAGCGCAATTATTGCTATCTATGGGCGCGAAAATGGAGCAGGAATGATGTTTGAACCTGAGCCAGAATATGAGAGTGGCGCAGGTGATTCTATTGCTCAAAGTGAAAATTTAGTGCTTGTCAGTGATACTGAATTATCAAATGAAGCGCAAGAAATAACATCGATTTCCTCTTCTGATGATGAGCCGCCGACGCCACCAAAAGGACGCCCGACACTACGTGTTATTAAATAAGTTATATTATGATTGAGGGGGAGTATAAAATACTGCCCTTTTTTTATTTTTAAATCTCTATTTTTTGTTTATTAAATTTTTATTTATCTGATAATTATAAGACTTAGTTTATAAGTTAATTCATTGTTTATGAAAATCTAAATGTAATTTATCCCTCATAATGTATGTTAGATCCCTCTGCTTTTTATCTATATAAGTTATGATTTAAGCTGATTTTCGGTATCGGAGTGTGTATGAAGCTGCTTAAAGGACTTGCTCAGTATTATGTTGATTTAATGATGAAGCTTGGCTTGATAGGATTTTCCTTACTGTTAGCCACAGCACTTGTTGTATTAGCCATGGTATTACAGATAGCGGTTGATATTTTATTATATGGCAATATTCATAATATTGATTTGGTTCGCTCTATCTTTTTTGGATTGATTATTACGCCTTGGGCGGTCTATTTTCTTTCTGTAGTTGTCGAGCAACTAGAAGAGTCTCGACGTCGTTTATCAGCTATGGTTGATAAATTAGAAGTTATGCGTAAGCGTGATGCTGAGCTTACTGACAAACTTAAAGGGAATATTGCTCAGCTGAATTTGGAAATTGCAGAGCGTGAAAAAGTACAAAAGGCGCATTTAGAATTATTAGAAAAATTGCAAAAAGAGATGAAACGTCGAGAGCAGACACAACTCGAGTTCGAACAGCAGTCTATATTATTACAATCATTTTTAGATGCATCACCTGATCTTGTTTATTATCGTGATGAAAATAATGATTTCTCTTGTTGTAATAGAGCAATGGAATTATTGACAGGTCGTAGTGAAAAGCAGCTTATTGGACTAACTTATCGTGAAATTTATGGTGAGGAAGTTGCAGAGAAAGAACTTGAAACTGATGAAAAAGTATTTCGTCATAATGTGTCATTGACCTATGAACAATGGTTGGTATACCCAGATGGGCGGAAAGCATGTTTTGAAATACGTAAAGTCCCTTTTTATGATCGGGTGGGAAAACGTCATGGATTAGTAGGGTTTGGACGCGATATAACCGAGCGTAAACATTATCAAGAAGCGTTAGAAAATGCTAGCAGGGATAAGACAACGTTTATTTCAACCATCAGCCATGAGCTTCGTACGCCGCTTAATGGGATTGTTGGGCTGAGTCGTATATTACTCGATACAGAATTAACCAATGAACAGACAAATTATTTGAAAACTATTCACGTCAGTGCCATCACTTTAGGTAATATTTTCAATGACATTATTGAGATGGATAAGATTGAACGGCGCAAAGTTAGTTTAGATAGTCAACCAATCGATTTTAATGAATTTATTTTTGACCTTGAAAATTTATCGGGGCTTTTAGTACAACCTAAAGATTTAAAATTTATCCTTGAAGTAAAAGAAAATTTACCGAGTAAGATCATTACCGATGCAACACGGTTACGCCAAATACTATGGAATTTAATTGGTAATGCTGTGAGATTTACCCAAAAAGGTGAGATCAAGGTTCGTATTTGGTATGAAGGACATGAGCAGCTTTTTATTCAGGTTATTGATAGTGGCATTGGGATCCCAAAAGAAGAGCAAAAAAAAATTTTTGCTATGTACTATCAGGTAAAAGGTAGTGCTGGTGGTCGGCCAGAAACGGGTACGGGGATTGGTCTTGCTGTTTCTAAGCGGTTAGCGCAAAGCATGGGAGGAGATATACAGGTCGCTAGTACATTAGGGGTAGGATCTTGCTTCACTGTATCAGTGATAGCGCCAATTGTTGCAAAAACGATTGAAATGCCAACTCCAGAAGCTGTTTTACTACCTAAATTGCATATCCTTTTGGTGGAGGATATTGAATTAAATATTATCGTCGCACGATCTGTATTAGAAAAATTAGGCCATACCGTTGATGTTGCTATGAATGGTAAGGATGCATTAAAAATGTTCAAGATTGGTCGTTACGATTTGGTTTTGTTGGATATTCAACTACCTGATATGACCGGTCTCGATATTGCACGTCAGCTTCGTCAAAACTATGCTAATAATCAACTTCCACCTTTAATTGCATTAACGGCTAATGTATTGAAAGATAAAAAAGAGTATCTTGCGGCAGGTATGGATGATGTATTAAGTAAACCACTCTCTGTAAGTGCATTAATAAAGATTATTGAGAAGTATTTAACTGATTGTAAAAACAATGCCATCAACATTCCGCTAAAAAAAGTTGCTAATCATGATGAGGTATTAGATCTCAATATGCTTAACCAATATTTCGAATTAGTTGGTCCAAAACTGATTGAAGACAGCATAAAGATCTTTGAAAATGTGATGCCAGGATATCTATCTTTACTAGATTCTAATATTGTGGCTAAAGATCGAAATGGCATTGTTGCCCAAGCCCACAAAATTAAAGGTGCTGCGGGTGCAGTTGGTTTGCGCCACCTCCAGCAGTTAGCTCAACAGATACAATCCCCTGATTTGCCAGCCTGGTGGGATGTTATCCAAGAATGGTTTGATGAATTAAAAGTAGATTGGCAAAAAGATGTTAAGGTTTTGAAGCGATGGTTAGCTGTAGCTGAAAAAAAATAACCCCAACCGAAGTTGGGGTGCGCGAATATTGCGCCAACACCAGGGAAATCGTTTTCTACTCACCAATTATGATATGAGTGCATGTAGATGGTGAGTAAAATAGAAATCTTGATTTTTTGTCAGCCAATCAACATAACAAATATAATCGTTTTTGTTACAAGATTCATTAAAATTTGTGATTAAGTTCCATGTTATCACATTAAATGAATGAGTAACAATCTACTACAAATGGAGTCAAAAATGAAACCTATTGCAGTAATTTTAAGTGGATGTGGTGTATTCGATGGTAGCGAAATCCATGAGTCAGTACTCACTATGTTATCTTTAAGTCAAAACAATGTTGAAATGTATTTTTTAGCGCCTGATCAAGAGCAACTAGATGTTATTAATCATATAAATGGAAAAGAAAAACAAGAAAAAAGGAACATAATGGTAGAATCTTCGCGTATTTCTCGTGGAAAAATAGCGCCTTTAGCCTCTGCTGATGCTAATAACTTTAGTGCAGTTATTATTCCTGGTGGATTTGGGGTAGCAAAGAATTTATCTAATTTTGCTATTAAAGGAAGTGATTGTGAAATAGATAAAGATTTATTAACATTTTGTCGAAAAATACATGAACAAGGGAAGCCCATGGGGTTGATGTGTATAGCACCTGTTATGCTACCTAAAATTCTAAATAAAACGGTAAAGTTAACCATTGGCAATGATAAAAAAACCATTGCTCAAATAGAACAAATGGGAGGAGAACATATTATTTGTTCCTTTGATGATATTGTAGTTGATGAAGATAATAAAGTAATAACAACACCCGCTTATATGTCAGCATCATCACCCAATCAAGCATGGCAAGGGATTAATAAATTAGTAAAAAAAGTCATTGAAATGGCTAGCTGTTAATTATGTCAGCTTACTTATTATTATTGTGGCATTGGTTAAAAAGGGCATTATTAATCTTATTTTCATGCTGGCAATAACGATTGTAATTTTTAAATTTTTGCCTGTTCCCTGTTCGATGGTAATGGTAGAAAGAGAAATTAATGCTTGGTTATCATTAAATTTTTCTTATGTATCTCGCTCCACTTGGGTGGAAATTAATGCTATCTCGCCCAACATGTTAATTGCAGCTATTGCCGCAGAAGATCAAAATTTTCCAAATCATTGGGGATTTAATTTTCAGGCCATAGAAAGCGCCATCAACCAAAATCCGGCTAACAAAAAACCTGTCAGAGGAGCTTCAACTATAACTCAACAAGTAGTAAAAAATCTTTGGCTATGGGATGGACGAAGCTGGTTACGTAAAGGGATTGAAGCTATTATGACGCCAATAATTGAAGTTATGTGGTCTAAAAAGCGGATTTTGACGATTTTGAATATTGCTGAGTTCGGTGAAGGTATTTTTGGCGTAGAAGAAGCTGCAAAATATTATTTTAAAAAGCAGGCAAATCAATTAAATGAAGCTGAAGCTGCTCTTTTAGCGGCGGTTTTGCCAAATCCTTTAGTTTATCAAGTAAAAAGACCATCTAATGGTTTATTAATAAAACAAGCTTGGATACTGCGGCAAATGCAGCAGTTAGGTGGTAAGAATTTTCTGAAAAAATATGACTTCATTGCTGATTAATTTTAGTGCTAGTAGATAATATTGAAAATTTTATTTTTTATGGATTTTTATTATTTACAAAGGTAAATTATTTCATTTTTTTATTATTTTTGCTAGGTCATAACTTTTGTTATTTTAAATGTAAAATAGCTAATTAAGTTTCAGCAAAAAACCGATACCTCTGTGTATAAACTAGCAAAATAGTCAATGTATGGTCTAAGCAAATTTAGGTGTTATAAATTTTGTTATTTTCCAATTAAATATAACCGTTACCTTAAAATAGAGTTATATGGAACCGCACTGCTAGCTATGCTCCTACCAATTCAGCCAGGCAGTATTGCCGAGTACGTAATATTTACCCTGAGTAATATTCTTTTAAGATAAATTGTTGTTCAAGAAATAGTGATCATAATTCCAGATCGATCAATTTAAACACTTTACAACTGTGATTAAATTTCGATACAAAGTGCTCATATTGAAGGTAAGTAGCTAAAGTTAATCTACACGATTTTTTAAATTATTATAAAACTAGTCCAAATATTGAGTCGCTCTTAATATAGATAAAATACAGCTAGTGACTATGCTAAGAATTGCTACCCGACAAATGATTGCCGGGTCGTTAACAAAGCGATAACTTCTTAAGTTGCTCGAGAAAGGAGATTAATTAAGATAAGTAAATGCCGTCGTGACACGTTTCACGCCATCTGTTTCACTAGCAATTTTTGCTGCCGCAGCTCCTTCTTGTTGGGTTAGAATGCCAAGTAAAAACACTTCCCCAGCTTCTGTAATAACTTTAACAGTTGATGATTTAACCGAATCGCTGGTAAGAATTTGCGATTTTATTTTGGTTGTTATCCAGGTATCTTTAGACGCCGTACCAAGATCAACTGGCATTGCCTGGCGGATTTCATTATAAACCGCTTCAACACCTTCTACTTTGGTTGCTATCTGCTTCGCTCTTTCAGCTAATGCAAGATCAGGCGCTTGGCCGGTAAGTAGTATCTTACCTTCATAAGCCGTAGTAATAATACGAGCATTACGAGTAATGTCTTGATCTTTGTTAATAGCAGCACTAACGCGAGCTTCTAATGTTCCATCATCGACTTGGCGGCCTACACTTCTCGGATCCGTCGCACTTTTTGTAGCGACCGCCGCTGAGCCTATTACAGCAGCACCAAGGCATCCTTGTAACAAAAGGGTACTGCATATTATGGTAATTAGAGGAAATAATCTCATTATTACTCCTTAGTCATCTTGATGCGGAAAAAGTGTATTATCGATTAGATCACATAAACAGTTAACTGTTAATAGGTGAACTTCTTGGATTCTAATGCTTCTTTGCGAAGGTATTCGAATTTCTACGTCCTGTGTGCCTAGTAAGCCGGCTAATTCTCCTCCATCATGACCGGTTAAGGCCACAATAGTCATATCACGTGCTAGTGAAGCTTCAACCGCTTTTATCACAACGCGACTATCACCCTTGGTAGCAATTGCCAGGAGTACATCACCAGATTGGCCTAATGCACGCACTTGTTTAGCATACACTTCTTCCGGTTTTTGGCCATTAGCGATCGAGGTTATAATTGCATTATCTGTGTTAAGACATAAAGCGGGAAGACTTGGACGCTCAGCTTCAAATTGATTAATCATACTGGTTGCAAAGCGTTGTGCAATAACTGCCGAGCCGCCACTGCCGCAACATAAAATTTTATTACCATTTAGTAAGGCGTGAACGATCATAATCGCTGCCCGAGAAATAGCATCGGGTAATGCTTCAGCAGCAGCAATTTGTGTTTGAATACTTTCGGTAAAACAGGCTTTTATTTTCTCCAACACGTTAAGACCTACTTACATATAATTAGTGGATGGTATCATAGTCACTAAAGGCATTTGGTAACCATTCAAACTGATTTCCTGTCGTAGCACAAATGTCAAAACGACATAAAGCGGTTTCTATGTTTTCATTATGTTTAAGTAGCCATAATTTAGCGGCTGCAAGTAATTTTTTTCGTTTACTTAAAGTTACTGATATTAATGCATTACCAAAGTTATCATGGCGGCGAAAACGTACTTCAACAAATACCCAGATGTTTTGATCTTTCATAACTAAATCAATTTCTCCAACCGCGAAACTCACATTGCGGCTAATAAATTGCAGCCCTTGCTGTTGTAAGAATTGTTTGGCTTTGTATTCGAAATGGCGTCCTTGTATCCAAGATAAATTTGGCGATTTAAGCATAGCGGATATCCTTATCTGTCAGGTGAAGATGCTGTTAAGATGACACTTTAGTCACTATTTTACTCTATTTTTATCTATTGACTGATAAATTTTACTTTTAACTTACAATTTATTAGATCAACTGAACTTTTCCTTGTTGAAATTTTAACCACGGCAGGGTACGAAAAATAATACAATTGTCACTATCTACGCTTAGTTTGCCTGTGGCACCATTTAACTCGATATTTTGTTGTTGTAGTTGATTGAAATGATTGGCTAATAACCAAGCATCAATTCCCATGGCGTAAAGACGAATCAAGGAATAATCAGCCGAGAGTCGTTGATTAGCTTGGGTTAGTAAAGCGGAATTAGCACCAGCGAGTAAAGGGATTTCGCTGAATTGCAGATTTTCCATTTCCAGATAATAATCGGTACTTAAACCAGTTTGATGACTACGAGAACTAGCATAAAGCGTTGGACGTGTGCGACTATCAGTTGCCATATCTATCATCGGTTTAATCAATGATAATTCATCACTTGTGGCCACAATATACACGGCATCAATAGTCTCAGCCGGATCGTTGGTAATTGATGATTGCTGTTCGGCAAGCACTATTGGTGTGCCTACCATACGTATGCCAGTACTCTGAGTAGTTCGGGCTTTTAGGCTATTAATATCACCAAAGCTTTGTTTACGTACAGAAGTTTGTCTTAATTTTAACCATTCTTGAGCAAATACATTTGCGATACGTTCCCCAAAAGGTGAAGCCGGGATCAGCAGCAATGGTGCTTGTTTACCTTGTTTTGCAATATGGCGAGCCGCATTGATCGCCTCATCTTCTGGCGATAGAGAAAAGTAACAGACATTATTTTTAAGCGGCATTTTATGATTATCTAATTCATTTAATGTTAATAAATTTAATGGAGTATCTATTTGGATAGCTTTAAGAACATCCGGTTTTAACAATGGCCCGACAACTAAAGTAATGCCATCCTGCTCGGCTTGTCGAACTAGTGTCTCAATCGATTGAGTATTGGTATCGTATACTTTAACCTGTTGATTATTAATAGGCGCATTGTCAATAACAAGCGATGGGGTTTGTAGACTGTTTTCTTGCGCTATATTATTGCTACTGTTAGTAATTGAATCAATAATACTTTGAACAGTATCACTATTTTGATTGTTTTGCTCAGATGAGCTGGTTATTGCGTTCTTATTAATAGGTAACCCTTTTTGGGCGTCAAGGAAACCTTGTAAAATGGCTTCAGCAAATATTTTGCCATTATTACTTAAAGGCAAGAATAGACCAATTTTAGGGTTGCTACTGATTGAAGAGTGATGAATGATTTGTATTAGTGCTGTTGGGGAAGTTTTAACACCTGGGTTGGCTGGATAGCGTATTTTCCAATCGTTAAATGCATTATGTAATGCCGCTGGATCTTGGTAGTTATTATGGTAGAGATCAAGCAGATCAACCCAACCCTGTAAAACATTTTCATCCGCCCTAACGTCGAGTTTTTGAATTTGTTCAGCCGGCATATTGATTAACATTTGCCAAAAATCATCAATATTCTTTTGGTGACGAACCTGATCTTTTAAGAGTGGTTCTTGCGCAATATAGGCGCGTAAAGCTTCCGCAGATGGTGTACCATTAGCAGCATCAATAATTGATTGATAATGGTTGCTTTCGGAGCTGGTCTGTATAGATGTATCGGTAGTTGGTTCACTTTGATTTACTGAGGAATGACATCCCACTAATAAAAGTGAGGATAGTATTGCTATACAGATCAAACCTTTTTTAACAAAAATTAAAGAACGCATACTTTGTCCAGTGATGTAATTATCATTGCTCAATTTTAATCGGTTATTCGGAAGAAACAATGAATGAACCAAATCAAGCTAAAGAGGTAGAGATGGTATCAACGCTATATATTGTACCAACTCCAATTGGTAATTTGGACGATATCACTCTGCGTGCATTGCAGATCCTTAAGCAGGTGGATCTTATTGCCGCGGAAGATACCCGGCGTACGGGTTTATTATTGCAGCACTTTGCTATTGATACCCGCATGATGTCCTTACATGATCATAATGAACAGCAGAAAACAGATCAATTAATTCCGCAATTAAAACAGGGACTAAGTATAGCGTTAGTTTCTGATGCTGGAACACCATTAATTAATGATCCTGGTTATCATTTGGTAAAATATTGTCGACAAGTTGGCATTCGGGTGGTTCCCTTGCCAGGGCCTTGTGCTGCAATTACAGCGCTTTCTGCGGCCGGAATTGCTTCAAATCGCTTTTGTTATGAAGGTTTTTTACCGGCAAAACGCAAGAGTCGACAAGAGGTATTGCAAGAGCTAATGGATGAGTCTAGAACACTAATTTTTTATGAGTCACCCCACCGTTTGTTAGACACCTTAGCGGATATGGTAACTATTTGGGGCGCTGAACGTTATGTTATTTTGGCGCGGGAATTGACAAAAACCTGGGAATCTATTCATGGTTTGCCGGTTGGAGAACTACTTGACTGGGTAAAAGTAGATGAAAATCGTTATCGCGGCGAAATGGTTTTGGTGGTTGAAGGGTATAGAGCACCAAAGGAGGCTAATGCAGCCATTTCCTCTGAGGTGAAGAAAACGTTAGCATTATTACAACAATCATTACCGTTAAAAAAAGCGGCGGCCATTACCGCAGAAATTTATGGTTTAAAGAAGAATGCATTATATAAGCATGCCCTTGAGCAACAAGTTAGCGCTGATAGTGCAATCAAGTAGATTAGCAGTTGGCCAGCTGTTATAAATAACTATACAAATTAATGTTAAATCCCTATAATTTGGCGTTGGAGTTAGCTAGACGACCGCTGCTTTGTTGTTGGTTACCGTAGGTAATTGATAATAAAGGGGAGGAAAGTCCGGGCTCCATAGGGCAGGGTGCCAGATAACGTCTGGGAGGCGAAAGCTTACGACTAGTGCAACAGAGAGCAAACCGCCGATGGCTATTAAAGCACAGGTAAGGGTGAAAGGGTGCGGTAAGAGCGCACCGCGCAGCTGGCAACAGTTTGTGGCACGGTAAACTCCACCCGGAGCAAGGCCAAATAGGGGTTCATTAGATGCGGCCCGCATCGAACCCGGGTAGGCTGCTTGAGTCAGTGCGCAAGTGCTGGCCTAGATGAATGGTTGTCCACGACAGAACCCGGCTTATCGGCTGACTCTAAACCATTAAAAAACCCCATTGTAAGTTTACTCACAATGGGGTTTTACTTTTTAACTATTTAAAATGCAATAGAATTGATAAACCGATTATTTATTATCAATAGCGTCTATAAACACTGCTTAGTCATTTCAAGTAATTTTTTGACGTCCTCAGGACGGGTATTACCGGTTGCTTTATCGATAATAGAACTATAAATATGCGGAATAATTTTCTTTACGCCAGCAGTTAATGCGATTTTAAGAATTTCCGTGTAATTGTCTAAGTCGATACCGCCGGTTGGTTCAAGGTAAAAATCACAGCTAGCACAAGCCTCGGCAACAACTTGATACTCTTCGCGATATTTTAATCCTGCCATATTAAAAAATTTCACTGAGCTTGCGCCCATATCTTTTAGCATTGCAATTGCCGTTTCAACAGGAACAATGGCATCAGGATAATTTGAGCTTAGCGGTCCAGTAGAAATTTTTACTTTACCAACTTGGCCAGTGGGTGAAATAAGGGCATTAACGATAGTCTGTTCTTGGCCCAATAGTGCACGACTGGTTGCCGCCCCAGTGAATACTTGGTTTACATGTTGAGGTTGAATAACTTTAGCAATTTGCGAAACCATATTAGATTGATTAGGATCGCCTGCACCTAAACCGACAGAAAGCGCATTATCAATTTCATCAGCATACTTAGCCATATCTTCGATGGCACTATTTAAGTCAGCATAGTTTTTCGACAGCACGCCAACCACGACATAAGTTTCAGCAGCTTGATTAATTTCTTTAGCATTTTGGTGAGAGCCTGCCAGAACATTCAGACAAACACGATCATGATAAAAATTAGGGGTTAATTGTTTTCCCATTATTTGACTCCAGTAACAACTTGGCGTATGCGTGAGACAATTGTTTTCATTTGTTCGTTAGTAACACTACGGATATCAGCCTCAACTTTCCCTTCGTTGGCTTTATATTCGCGAAAATAGATAGCGGTATCGCCTTGTTTCAATTCTGCCATCATGGCGTAAGTGGTTTTACCAATGGCTTTTTGATCGAAGCTTATTTCTGCCCGAGCAATATCACGGCCAGCTGCATCCCAAACAATTTGGGCTTTGACACCTTTGATTTTGTTGAGCTCACTGATAAAGTCAGACATCCGCTCAACCATTTGTTTACCGGTTTCTTTTATGGCAGTTAGGTAAAGTTCAATCGCCAGTGTTAGACCTAAAATACCTTCTTTACCAACTTTCATTGCGCGACCAATGCCGCTACTTTGTTGTTTAACCCACTCAACGTATTGATGTTTACCAATAACTAGGCCGCTAGTTGGACCTTCAATTGCTTTAGCTCCGCTGTAGATCACCAAATCAGCGCCATCTTGATAATAAGCCATTAGATCTTCTTCTGCGGCGGCGTCGACAATTAACGGGATTTTATGTTTCTTAGCAACTAGTGCCGCTTCTTTTACCGTTAACATACTTTTTTGTACGCAGTGATGCGATTTTACATAAAGAATAGCTGCGGTTTGATCGGTAATTTTAGCAGCAACTTGGGCAGCACTACACTCATTAGCATAACCGGCTTCGACAACTTCACCCCCACCAAGTGCAACCATGGTATCAACTGGTGCCCCATAATTAACATTATGTCCTTTTGGTATGACAATTTCACGGGCAACAGGTTGATGAGAAGTGTGAAGATTATAAAGTAAATCGGCATTATCTTTTACTATCACGGCCGCGACGGATTGCGCAATTCCTGCTGAGGCGCAAGAAACAACCACCGCATTTTCCACCTTAAGTAGCTTGGCAATATATTGCCCGGTTTTATTTACCAGATCTTTGATTTCAAAGTAATGATTAAGTCCATAACCGACGCGCTCTGTAACTTCTGCTTTGGGCGTTGAAACACCTAGCATTGTCATGCGACCGGAGGCATTAATGACATTTTTGAGTTGATATTGTTCATAAATCGATTGCATATTCAGACTCACTTTCTGTGGAAACGATTTCTTTACCGCCAACAATGGCAACAACAGGCACAAACTTATGGCTACCAATGCGTACTTCACCTTCTGCATCAGAAAGTTGAGTACGCTCTTCTTTGAGATCAAAGATAGTGAAGTCTGCGTCCATACCAATGTCTAGATAGCCTTTACCTTGCAAATGAAGCAGGTCTGCAGCTTTTTTCGTAACACAATCAATGATTTGTTGTATTGAGAACCCCATACAAAGAAATTTGGTCATTACGAAAGCCAGACTATAAACTGGACCATTGATACGGTTTTTGTGGTAAATATCGGAACTGATAATATCGGGATAAGTTCCAATACGCATTGCTTGTTCCGCAACTTTAAAGCTGAAACTTTCACCACCGTGACCCACATCCAGGATCACGCCACGGGCAAGAGCGCGTTGAATCGATGGCTTTAAATTGCCATTATCATCCAAAATACGATTAGGTTTACCATTAAAACAGTGGGTAATGATATCACCTTTGGTTAACAAATCAGCGATATCATCGAGATTGGGAGGATTATTACCAATATGCACCATTAATGGTAACCCACTTTTTTTCTGCATCGCTTTTGCTTTGACAAGCGGAGTTATACCATTTTCACCAACCACACTTTTACTCATGCGTGCTTTTATCCCGACGACAAAGTCTGGATGATCATCGATAGCTTTTTGTAAACTAGCTTCATCAATTTGCTGCATGTCGGCTAATTCATTTTGAGCAATAATACCTGTTTTAGCGATATTAAGCAGTGAATAAACATTGGTTTTGACTTTACGTGTAACAGCAAAAAAGTGATCAATATCGTCAGCCCCGACACTACCAGCATCTACTAGTGTGGTAACCCCGCAGGATGCGCCGGCTAAGTCGGGTTCATCGAAATAAATCGGTGATTCTGGGTAACAATGGGTATGGGCATCGATCCAGCCAGCGCTAATATAGAGTTGGCCTTTTAAATCAATCATTTTAGTTGCTTGTTGTCCTTTGGCAGCATCTGGGCCAATGGCAACAATTTTGCTATCACGTACTAAGATATCAACGATCTGGTCGTTGATAAGTTTCCCTTGTTTGATAATGAGATCGTTCATAATAGCCTTCTTTATTTTCTTACTAATTTAGGCGGCGATAGTGAAGAAATAGCCCAGAACCATCGCACCGAGTATTGCTCCGCCGGCAATCGGTTTTTTCCAAATATAAAAAAGTAGCGAACCAATCAGCGAACCGATACCAATTGGAATCGAGGCTGCCATCGCGGCTAAGATGATCAACGGCCCTAAAAACCGACCAGAGGTGTTACCTGCACCCATCATGACATCAGCCCCGAAGGTGGAATTAGTTTGTCCAACGGTAAATTTGCGGGCGAAGATAATGATACAACCAATAACGATACCTAATACTAAGCCGGTCATCAGCGATGCCCAGAAATTGGTGACCAAAAAGTCCATACCACTAGCAAGTAATAGCGCTGGTACGCCTAAACCAAGTCCAGTTTGCAACGCACCACCGATATCCAAGATCCCTACCAGTGATCCTTCAATAATACGGGCAAAGAGGAAACTAGCACCAAATGCCGCCACTGCACCAAAGACACCGGTATCAAGACCAGAACGTAGCATAGCCACAAAGGCAACTTCATTGAAAGCGCCAAAGCCATAAACGACATACATATGGGTGCCGGCAAAGATACCGGCGGATAGAAGTCCAACAAACAGAGGAAATGACCACTCTGCATACCAAAAGTCTTTTTTATTGATTTCCGTTGTCATAATTATTCTCCACTCATGATTTGGTGGATATGTTGCAGCCAGTTTGGTGCACCAAGATGGAAAGATTCGAGTATTTTGATATCAAATCCGCGGAAGAAGGCACTGAGTACGAACAATAAAATCACTGCTATCATCATAGTGCGGGTAATTTTTGTCCAGCCACTATCGTCGACGCCTTTACCAATTAAAATCCCAAGTACCAGACCTGGAATGGCATTGCTCATAACAAGTTGTGCACAACCGCCAAACAGCGTTGCCCAAAAGCCAGAACGCCGACCAGCATCCATGGCGGCTAACCAGAAGATAACCGGCATGACGATTTCGACTAATAAATTTGCCGCAGGGACTAAGACATTAATTGCCGTTGTTTGTAGCGCAGCAGGCACAGCAGAAGCCGTTGTATTTAAGAAAGCAACCACTATGGCACCGATAATGGCACAGGCAATAGCCATTTTCTTCGGATTATGCATTGTTTCTGCGACATTGCGGTTTTTGATCATCAAAACGGCGGTACCCCAGTTGGGTATAATTCGGTGATCAACGTCTTGCGTAAAAGCACCAGCAGCAACAGATGATGCCCAAGCATTGAAGAAAAAACCTAAGCCGAATGAAAAGTGAGAAGCAGGATCGCCTTCACAGGAATTTAATTCACCTAATGTACGGAAAGCTCCCATACCTTGAACGGTGGGTGCGTGAAACATACGCGCAGCACCTGCACCGAGGCCAAAACCACATAAGCCACCGATAATTAGGGACATGCCGAGTATTTCTAAAAAAGACGTTGTCTCGCCCATGACTTTTTCTCCAAATCAAGATACCGATTATTCATCGGTAAATGTGATTTCTTTAACATTTAGCAAGGTGATATCTAATGAAACATCTAAAACAACAGAGAAATATTCACGCTTGCGAGGTAAGAATAAAAAAAGAAACCTTTCTGTTGTCGTTTTTACTTTAGCACTGATAACAGTGATGTCTTTCGGTTCGATACGTAGCAGAATGTTATCAGTGTTTTTTAGTATGGTACGTTGTATTGAACTTAGTGCATCAGCAAGTGCTTTTTGTCGGGAATTCCCTTGACCATTAACACGTACAGATGTTTCCATTTTCTGTTTCATCATGCATTGCCATGTTTCTTATTAAATGCTTTGACTAAACGTTCGCCCAACTCTTCTTTATCCATAAAACCAAACCCGAGGACATTACAGCCATCTGCAATCGCCGTTTCGCCTTCTTCAATCGAACGCATACCATAACGTGCTTTATAACCATACTTAGTCTGTGCAGTGATGGCACCTGCACCGCCACTACCACAGAATGAGATCCCTAGGTCTGCATTATGCTCTTTCATTACGTCGCCTAACTTCATATCAGCAGCAACGCCAGGAATGACGGTTGCTTTACCACCAGCAGCTTCAACACCGGCAGCCACTTTTTGTCCTTTGCCTAAACGATCACCAATAACGACATGGATCTGTTTCATATTTAATTCTCCTATTATCTTTAAGAGTTAGAACGTGCTACTTCAAAATGAACTGAGAGCAGATAAGCCTCTTCGTATGCCAGGCCAGGCAAGGTATTAACAACTTTCTCGGCCAAGGCTATAGATTCAGGCGATATTTCTTCAAACAGTGAGACATCCACTTCAGGCAGAGACTCACCTGTTTTTGCTCTCTCTACCATTGCTTTAACGTGAGAACGTAGCATCTGTTGTTGAACATCAGTTGTATGGGCCCCTTCCGCTTTTAGCCAGCCATCGATAATAGAAATTAATTTATTGGTGACAGTCTCTACATCCAGGTTATCTTTTGCGACATTAAAAACAATTGAGGATTCACTCATAAACTTTCGCTATCCCATTTGGAAATTAAAATAAAACCAGTCTTTTGCTATTGTGAATAACTTTAGTTCTTTCCAGTATGGTTTTGGAGAGGAAACATTTCCACTTTAAACTGGCAAATATCTGGAAAAATAAAGACCAAAATAATGAATTAATTTTAATCAAACTGGAAATTTAACTAAATCAAGGGTAGATTTTTTATTATTTTTATTGTTATTCAATACGTTGCAATATTATTATTTTTGTTTTATTTCAGTAGATTAGGTAATGTAAAGTTGATTAATTATTTGTTTATTTAGTGAGCTGGTTAAGTGGAAATAGCCAGCTAAATAATAATAGGTTTCTGGAAGTTTAGCTTGCCAATTTAAAGCAAACTAAGAGCAAGAGGCGAGCCAAAAAGATAAAAAAGTTACCTGTCTTATGATAATGATCACTAAAAATGGCACTTTTAGCTTATTATTTCCACTTTTCCACTATTAAGTGGAAATTATTAATTAATACGACTTAGGCTATCCTTGGCAATAACCTGAAAGTCATTGAAATTTCTACTATTAATTAGCCTTTTGGTCGCTTTTTCTTTGACAAAAGTAACGAATAACTCATAAATAGCGATTGCTTCTTCATAGTCTGCTTTACTAATAGCTAGCAGAAAAATGACATTAGCAACTTCCTTAGTTTCTGCATTCCATTCGATTCCTTGTGGTGAAATTATGGTAACAACCACCGTTTTATTTGCCAATAAACCTAATGAGTGAGGTAAGGCAATACCTCCGCCCAGTAAGGTTGACACAATAGATTCGCGTTCGATCAGCGATGGATAAAAATCGTTTGTGACATAACCATCGACTTGGAGTTTTTTACAAATTTTTTTAAATAGTGCTTCTTGGCTAATTTTTTCATTAAGTATGATGAAATAACGTTTATCAAAGAATCGTTCAATAATATAAGGTTTGGTTTGGTTGATCATCGCAAGACGCCCGACTTGCTCCAATTGATAGGGAGTTGGAAAGGGAGCGATTTTCACTACCGGCTTATTTTTTTCCGCTAATCGGATAGTGGTGATGACAAAGTCTTCATCGATGTTCTCTAAGGCTTCATATTCTTGTAACGATAGCGCACGATTAAATTTTAGTTGTGGAAATTCACGCATAATTTTGGTTTCTATAACGCGTACTGTTGAGTTGCCTGAATCAGTAACGACTAGTACCTGTGTTGGGTGATGGTGGCTGGTACCATAATTACATTCCAAACTTACTCCAATATGGACTGCCAGATAACCAAGTTCGTCTTCACTTATTGGGTAAGGGAGTAGGGTACTGGCACTGCGTAGTGCATCGAGGGTGACATCATAAGCAAAAGGATAAAATTGTTTGATATCGTTAAGTAAAGGATTGGGTGTATTAATATTAAATTGTAAACGAGTCAATAAAGTGGCGAGATGGGTGGTCAAATCACGTTTTAATTTCTCATCATTACGTAAATCGTAATTATAGGAGTCGTTTATATATTGCAAAATATGATCAAGCAATTTGGTATGTAAACCTGTTTTTTGCGTGGGCTGTTCATTACCAATAATACGTTGGGCAGCTAGTTGTGTGCATAAGTAAGCTTGTTCAGCTTTTGATAGATCACCGCCGAGAAAGTAAATCAACCCGTTAGAAATTTCTTTCACTGCGTTCTGAATAACAGGATCCATTTCGTTATTGATAAAAGTGGTTAATTCACGGCCACGAGTAATACGCAAAATAGTGGTAGCACAATTAAAGATAAGATATTGGTGGCCTTCGTTAGTCAGTCAAATATCAAAACGGCTAAGGCTATTTTGTAGTACTTTATCAATATAGGTTAAATCAATATTATCAAGATAGGTCAGACTAAATTTAACAATGTCTTTATTTATTTCCTGTGAGAAACGCCGCCATAATATTTCGGTAATACAAGTACGAATTGCCCATTCATCCCCGCTTAATCGTATCCCTTGATGTGGAATGCCTTCCAGTTGGATGTCATGTTTATGTAAATATTCTCTGACGATACTCATATCCTGCTGTATAGTACCGCGGCTAATAAACCATTTTTCTGCAATATCATCAAGTTTAACGGGTAATGGCAACATTAAAAGCTTTAATAATAATGCATCAACCCGATCTCTTGCGGTGCGGGGAATATTTTCATCATCGGCTATTTTTTCCGTTTTGATGGTAGCAAAAAGGGCTTCATTATTAATTTTTAAATGGTATCCGTTACCGCGCTCATAAACGATGCACGCATCATAGCCCTGCAAATATTCATTTAATTCGTTAATATCTGAACGTATGGTTCGCGTTGAAACACCAAAACGCTTGGCAAGTTCTTCTTGCGATACAATTTCGGTCTGAATATTAGTAAAAATTTGATGAATACGTTGATTTGTAAACACAGCCACGAGTTATACCTTTCAATTAATAAAATAGAAAAGTTGTTGGTGATTGAAGATGATATCCTAGTTAAAAACTTGATGAAAAGGTTATCACTGACATCCAAATAAATTATATCTATTAAAACAACTATATTTATTCTATCACTTTTATTGGTTGTCGATCTTTTTATTAAATACTTTATTGAAAGTTATCAATTTTATGTTTAATTTAAATAAACCAACATGCCACGAAAATCTGTTTGGGCAGTTAATTTTACCTTTTGTTCCTGCATCAAAAATGCACCATCACTATAGTCAATATAAGCAATTTTGTGATTGTTATTTTCTAATTTTACTATTCCTGTAATCGAATATAGATAACTCTTTTTCCCTTTCAGGCTAAGTGTCATATTTTGTTCTGTTTTTAAATAAATATGACTAACCCAAGTTTGTTGTCGGATTTTTAAGCTATTCTCCGAACCATTTGGTGAAGCAAGTAATGTCAATGAGTTATTATTAATCAGTTTACGTTTTTGTGGTGGTTGGCAGAAATATTCAACACAGGCATTGATCCATAATTGTAATTGGATTAATGGTTTTTCGTGATTAGTATTGTGTTCGCTATAACTTATGTTATGGATCGGAGAGAAAAGTAAGCACTCATTTTCTGATTGATGAATGCAATTTCCTTCACTATCGTGGAACTCAGCGTCGCCCTGTAAAACCAAATTAATGATATCGATATTGGGATAGCTTTTGGCTCGACAGGTGGCTTTTGGCGCGATAATTTCTCGATTTAATACTCGCAAAGCACCGTAATGGGTAAAATTAGGATCAAAATAGTGACCAAAAGAGAAAGTATACTGTGCTTGTAACCAACCAAAATCAGCATGACCACACTCTTTTTCTAATCTAGGAATTATCATAGTAATTTTACCTTTCAGATAATTTATGATGAAAAAATAATAATTAACTAGACGAAAAATTGTTAGCTAGTTAATCTGAGTTAAACATTCAAATTTCTTGATTGAGATTTTTTATGAGTAAAGAGCGTGCACTAACATTAGATGCGTTACGCGTAATGAATGCGATTGATCGACGCGGAAGTTTTGCAGCAGCAGCTGATGAATTAGGTAAAGTCCCTTCTGCATTAAGTTATACGATGCAAAAATTGGAAGAAGAGCTCGATGTGGAGCTTTTTGATCGTTCTGGCCATCGGACACGTTTTACTGATGTTGGACGGATGTTGTTGGAGCGGGGGCGATTATTGTTAGAAGCGGCCGATAAACTTGTGGTTGATGCTGAAGCCTTGGCGCGTGGTTGGGAACCCTATCTTACCATTGTTTGTGAAGTATTGATCCCGGTCTCAACACTTTTCCCTTTAGTCGATAAATTAGCACAAAAATCGGAAACTCAGCTCAGTTTGTTAACTGAAGTGTTAGCCGGCGCATGGGAATGTTTAGAAACCGGTAAAGCAGATATTGTGATTGCACCTGATTTGCATTTTCGTTCTTCACCTGAAATTAATAGTCGTTTACTTGGTACTATCAATAATGTTTATGTTGCTAGTCCTGAGCATCCTATTCATCAAGAGCCAGAGCCACTTTCCGACATGACACGGATTAAATATCGTGGAATTGCTATTGCAGATACCGCCAAAGAACGACCAGTCTTAACGGTACAGTTATTAGATAAACAGCAGCGATTAACAGTAAGTTCGCTTGATGAAAAACGTCGTGCTTTATTAGCAGGATTGGGTGTTGCGACTATGCCTTATAGGTTGGTTGAAAAAGATATTAAAGAGGGGCGATTACGTGTCGTCGGATCAGAATATAGCCATGAGACGAATATTATTATGGCTTGGCATCGTGGCAAAATTGGTGAAGCTAAATTTTGGTGCTTGCGTCAAATTCCACAGTTGTTTAATAGTGATCACAATACCGATCATTTAGCTTAAAAATAGTTGGTTAAATTTTACTTATGGGCGATGGTAATATGATCGCCCAAACGTTATATTACCATTTTTTATTTAACCAGTGATCGATACTGAATTTGCCTGGCCCGAGAATGGCTAATAGCATATAACCGCCAGCGATAGAGAGATCTTTTAAAAACATCAATTGGTTATCGCCTTCGGCAAAGTTGAAGTGAAAAATAAAAGCGGTTAACAAACTAAAAGCAACGGTAAAAATAGCTGTGGTTCGCGTTAAAAAACCAAATAGGATCGCGATGCCACCGCCAAGCTCTAATAAAATAGTTAATGGCAGTAAAAAAGCCGGCACGCCCATTGCATGCATATATTGCTGGGTTTCAATATAACCACTGCCAAGCTTACCATAGCCGGCAAAAATAAATAACAGTGGCATTAAAATACGAGCCACCAGGATTGTGATATTCTCTATGTTTTTCATATACATCCTTCTTAAAGCTTACTATTTAAAGTAAGGGTTTTAATCTGTAGTGAACGTTTGACTGCCAAACAAGAATTAATTAATTGCTGTTTTATTTATAGTAAAGCCTAGATTATTAAAAATACTAGCCAGAAAAATTCAATCTATTATGCAAAAAAATTGAATGAATTAATGGAGGATAATTTGTTATTGATAGGAGGAAGTTTTTTTCGAATTTGCCAATCGGTTACGCTTTTTTTGCTATAAATGTTTGTAAAGTTTTTGCTATTCCCCAAATACCAATAGCGCGTCGACTGAGGCGATAAAGTTTTTTAGGATGACGAATATGATAGAGTGCAATTAATGAAAAACTTGCAATAACCAATGGTTTGAAAGCTAGCATCTTTTGCCAGGTACGATCATAGGGTGCAGTAATTGCTAACCAATGCTCAGAAGTTGCGGACAGCACATTACGCTGCTGCTGAATATTGGTTAACAATTGCTGCTTTTTTAATGCCAATTGTTTCGCTTTACTCAGTTTCATGTTCATCCTGTTTTAACTGTTTGATATCCTGCTTTAATTGTTCACGGGTTGCCGCTAATAGAGACGTGCGATGGGCTATTTTTAATGTCCAGCAAGTACCTAATAATGCCAGGATAAGTAAAACAGCTGTTGTAATAGCAACCACTTGTATACGATAGGCGGGATCAACCATAAGAAAAATTAATACCAGCAAACTCATCAGGCCGAATGCGATCAATAGTAATGTGGTACCGGCTAATAAAATCAGTTGGACAAAGGTTTGCTTTTCTTGTTCGAGCTCGACTGCAATGAGTTGCAGTCGCGTCTCAACCATATTAACAAGAATAGAACCTATCCGTTGTAAGGTAGTTAGCAAGCCTTTAGCCGGTCCATTTGGATGTTGATTTTCTCGCATGTTAACGTCTAGCCAGTAAAATGCCTAATACCAGCCCGACAGCGGCACCTACACCAACACCGGTCCATGGTTTTTCATGTACATAATCATCAGCCCGGCCAGCAACCTCCTTGGTTTGATCAATAATTTTGCTGCTGACATCACTCAGTTTTTGGCGAGAATCGTTTAACGCTTTTTCTGCTTTACGGCGAATTTTATCAATTTCTGCTTTGGACTTATTTTCTGTATTGTTCAAAACTTCTTCCAAAGAATCAGCTAATGATTTTAATTCTGTACGTAGGTTTTCGGTATTTTTCATAACGTTAACCTCTTTTCAATAAAGATCGTTAATTTTTACTACTCTTGTTCTTTGAGAATAGTAAAAGATCCAATAAAATCAATCTATATCTCATTAAAGGTAATTTAAAATTTGTTATATTGAAATATAAAAATAACTATATTGGTATAAAAATTTGATAAAAAGTTTGATTGAAAGGAATGCTGTTACCAGGAAAGTAGGCAACAGCATAAATTAAGTTGGATTTAAGGATTACGGCGATTAAATTTTTTCTTTAGTACTACGGCTATACTGCCTATTAGACCAATAAAAAGCAAGACAACCGGGATCAGCATCAAAATACTCATGATTTGGCGTTCATAGTATTGAAAGAGTGGACTTTTACCGAATACATAACCAATAGTGGTTAAAATCAATACCCAAAGTAACCCACTAAGCCAATTAAAAAACTGAAAGCGTCCATTAGGTAAACCGGATAGGCCGGCAATGGTAGGTAGAATTGTCCTGATAAAAGCAAGAAAGCGGCCAATAAGCAGCGCTGCCAAGCCATGGCGATGGAAAAGGCTATAAGCACGTTGGTGATAATGTTCAGGTAGATGAGAGAGCCAGCTTTGCACGATTTTATTGTTTCCTAGCCATTTACCTTGGAGATATCCTATCCAGCAACCCAAACTGGCACCTGCGGTTAAGATAATGATTGTCAATGGATAATTAATCGTGTCTTTGGCTATTAGGACACCGACTAGGATAAGCAAACTGTCACCAGGTAAAAAAGCGGCAGGTAATATTCCATTTTCCAAAAATAATATTGCAAACAATATAATGTAGATAGCCCATACTAATGAAGGATTCATTAGCATATTGTAATCTTGATGCCAGAGTGCAAAAAAAAGTTCTTTAACTAATTCCATCAAGTGTTTCCTAAATACCGTTATCTTTAAACCTAATTGGCAGTTATTATCTATTATCCCTTATTAGAGATAATGCAATCCTAGTTAAAAAGCTTGTATATGAGCTTTAAATATTAAATTCAGGTATAAGCATAATATATTAGACTAATGTGATACTCTAACAAAATCATAAATAACTAAATAGTAAATTTTCGGTGAAATTGACTTTCTATTTAATATTTTATTTTTTTACAATTCATGAAATACATTTACCAACATCTTGTGTTTTGGTAGCAGATCTTTTATTTTATTAGCTAGCAAAGGGGAGTAACTTCTTCAGCCGGTTTATCGTCATTACGGTGTTATGCACCCGGTAACCGGGCATCACAGGTGAATTTCTAAGTCGCTTTTGTGTTGTAAGTGAGACCTTGCCAGTAGGCAAGGTTTACTTATAATTTAAATTAGTGGAATAGAAACCTATGAAGACTAAAATGGATTATAACGGCTGAGCCTTCTGTGGGGTTCGGCCGTTTTTCGTTTCTAGGAGCTAATATGCATACTGTTGGTACTCCCGTATTATGGGCAATCTTTACTATTGTTATTGCGGTTATGTTACTTATTGATATTTCTTTACAGGGTAAGCATAAGGGAAGGGAAATAACAGTAAGACAGGCGATTATATGGAGTTTAATTTGGATTAGTTTGGCATTGTTGTTTGCCTTAGGTTTATGGTTTTATTTTAAACAAACAACTAGCCTAATGATTGCTAACCGCCAAACAATGGCTTTTTTAACCGGTTATTTACTAGAAAAAGCATTAGCTGTTGATAATGTATTTGTTTGGTTAATGTTATTTAATTATTTTTCAATTCCGGTGAATTTACAGCGCCGAGTCCTTATCTATGGTGTATTGGGAGCGATAGTATTGCGTACTATCATGATCTTTACAGGTAGTTGGCTAGTCTCACAGTTCCACTGGATTTTGTATCTCTTTGGCATTTTTCTACTCTTCACTGGTATTAAGATGTTCTTTGTTAAAGAAAATGATCAATCGATTGATAAAAAACCATTAGTGAAATGGCTCGGTTCTCATATACGCATGACAAATACTTTACATGATGAGCGTTTTTTTATTCGTCAACAAGGCATTTTATTGGCGACACCGTTGATTATGGTATTAATTTTAGTTGAGATTAGTGACATTATTTTTGCGGTGGATAGCATCCCGGCTATTTTTGCAGTAACAACGGATCCTTTTATTGTATTGACTTCAAATCTATTTGCGATTATAGGCTTGCGGGCGATGTATTTTGTTTTATCAGGTATTGCTGAAAAATTCTCTATGCTAAAGTACGGACTGTCTATTATCTTAATTTTTATTGGCATAAAAATGTTATTAATGGATGTATTTCACATTCCTACCGCTGTTTCACTGACTATTGTTGCGGCTATTTTAACATTGACAATGTTCTTTAATTATATCTTTAATAAATATAAAAAACATATTTAATAATTAAATAATAGTTTTAAATATTATAATACTGTATCCCTTAATATTAATTAAAAATGGTAAAAAGGGATATTGTTATTTCTCTATTAGCTAAATTTGTTCTGCTAGTTAATTTATTAATAAAAGGGTTAGTTAGTTGTTTATCTAATAAATCTGTTTTTGTATATGGTGGTATCTTTTTTTATCCTAACTAACGTAGATACAACATTTTATAACCATAAAAACAATTTGCCATGATTATAGAAAAAAACATGTTGGTTACTGTCTTATATCATACATGCAAGCTTAGTAAAGCATAAAGCAAAGACTAATTATCGGCGATTATTAGTGTTTTTCTTTATATTGCATATGCAAGGCGCATTCCTTGATCAATAGCACACCGTGCATCAAGTTCTACGGCAATATCAGCACCACCGATAATATGGGGTTTTTTGCCTAATTTGTATAGTGCGTCGGCTAAAGTGCGAAGGGATTCTTGGCCAGCACAGATGATGATGTTATCAACAGGCAAACACTTTTTTTGCTTGTTATGGTAAATATGCAATCCCTGATCATCAATTTTCTGGTAGCTAACACCATTCATCATAGTAACGCCATAACGTAGTAAGTTTAAGCGATGGATCCAGCCGGTTGTTTTGCCAAGTTGTTCACCAACACGCGTTGATTTTCGTTGTAGCAGATAAATTTTACTAGGAGAAGCAAGTTGATGTTCTCCTTTAGGATAAATACCGCCTGGTTGTGTGATCGTTGTATCAATGTTCCATTGATGAGTAAATGCATCAATGTCTTGGCTACTTTTATCTATTTCTTGACAAAGATATTGTGCGATATCAAAGCCGATCCCGCCAGCGCCAATAATTGCTACTTGCGAACCGATGGTAATATGGTGTTTTAGTACATCGTAATAATTCACGACACTGTCGTGATCAATGCCTTCTATGTGGATTTTTTTAGGTAGTACGCCGGTAGCAATGATGATTTCATCAAAGTTTACCAGTTGTTCGGCTGAGGCTTTGTTAGTTAAATGAATAGTAACATTTTTTAGTGTCAGTTGGCGTTGAAAGTAACGAATTGTTTCTTGGAATTCTATTTTTCCAGGGATTTGTTTAGCAAGATTTAGTTGACCACCGATCTGACTTTCTTGCTCAAATAGGGTAATATGGTGGCCACGCTCTGCTGCGGTTATAGCAAATGATAATCCCGCTGGACCGGCGCCAATAACCGCAATATTTTTTGGTTTTAATGCTGGTCGAAATGGAAAGTCTAATTCATGACAAGCGCGCGGATTAACTAAACATGATGCTTGCTTACCAACAAATATCTGATCTAAACAGGCTTGATTACAAGCGATACAGGTATTAATTTCATCCGCACGATTTTCCGCCGCTTTAGTCATAAATTCTGAATCAGCAAGAAAAGGCCGCGCCATAGAGACTAAATCAGCACAGCCATCAGATAAAATCTGCTCGGCTAGTTCAGGCGAATTGATGCGATTAGCGCAGATTAAAGGAATTGATATTTTTCCCATCAATTTTTTAGTGACCCAAGTAAAGCCTGCTCTTGGTACCATCATTGCAATAGTCGGGATCCTCGATTCATGCCAGCCAATACCGGTACTGATCATCGATGCTCCAGCCATTTCGATTGCTTTTGCTAAGTGTTCTATTTCACTCCAATCGGATCCTTTTTCAATTAAATCAAGCATAGATAATCGGTAAATAATAATAAAATTATGGCCTACTCGTTGTCGAACAGCTTTAATAACTTCAATCGGAAATCGGATCCGATTTTGATAACTACCGCCCCACAAATCTTCACGATGATTTGTATATTGAGTAATAAATTGGTTAATTAAATAACCTTCTGAACCCATAATTTCTATACCATCATAGCCTGCCAGCGAAGCAAGTTCAGCGCAATGGGCATAGTCTTCAATTGTTTGTAAAATTGCAGTATGACTGAGTGGTTTAGGCAAAAAGGGATTAATACTCGCTTGTAATGCACTAGGTGCAACTAGATCAGGATGGTAGCTATAACGGCCAGCATGAAGGATTTGCAAGGCGATTTTCCCTCCTGCTTGATGCACCGCATTAGTAATCTTTTGATGGTGAATAATTTGTTTCTTACTAATTAGGGTTGCACCATCTTTGGTAAGGCTGCCAGGGTGATTAGGGGCGATGCCGCCAGTAATAATTAATCCAATATTATTTTTTGCCCTTTCTGCATAGAACGTGGCTAGCCTAACACTAGCTTGAGGATGCTCTTCTAGTCCAGTGTGCATAGAGCCCATAATTACTCTGTTTTTTAATTGCGTATAACCTAAGTCTAATGGCTTAAATAAATGAGGAAAGAGATGCATATCCATTTTCCTTATGATGAGTTCTTAGTATAGGATTATTGTTATTACTTAATAGCTAATTGCAACGCAAATTGTAGAAACATTATCTTAATTTAATTCATATTAATAGTTGAAAGACTATATTATTATTAATAAATTGTAATTTTTATCATAGTTACTGAAGTATGCTTTCTGATTAATCGATACTCATAAAGTCCTCTACTAATTATAATTAGGTTAAAAATAAGGTTGTAACAGCCTAAAAATGCAATTTTCATTCTTTTGGTAGTTAAATGTTATTAATTTTAGTGTAGGGTCACATTTGAATGATTGGAGATTTGATATAATTGTGCTTCTTCATAGATCTATTGTCACATAGCGATATCAACTAAATTTTACAGGACAGTTATAAACCACATATTTGGTATGCATGATTGTGTAATTTTAATGTATTGATTTAGAAAAGTTATTTATAATAATTGACAATTTTTGTATTCATTTTACTTACGTTCTTTGGGAGTAGACTAAGAAATTGTTATATTATTGCTTTTATTATATGGATAAGATTTTTTTGAAACTTAGCTGAAATTTAAGTAGAAAAAAGTTAGTTGTGCGAGAATTAATCAAAATAGGTTTACAAGGTATTCGGTCGTTCTTTGTTATTTTATTTTAGTGTTAATATTCTTAACTATTAAGGTCAATCTGATTATGTTGAGGTATTGCTGGATTTAGGATAAGTAAGATAAAACTAAAAAGTTTTAGCTTTTTATAAAAAAATAGGTAGTCATAAGAAGAAAAATGGCTTTAATCGAAAATAAAGAATAAAAAAATTAATGTTACAATATGATGAGTATCTCTAGAAATATAATTCGGATGAGTAATTTTTCATATGAAATTAATTATATTCTTTATTAACAATAAATTTTTTATCTTTAATTAACTCTATAATATAAAGATTAATGTAATACCTAGTATTTGGTTTTAATCAATAAACCAAAGAAGGTAATGTTATAACAAAAAAACATTACATGATCTTTTGTTACAAAATTCAATAAATTTAAAATATTGTGATGTACCATAGTAAAATAAAATATACATTACAATTTTTTAATTGTAATGTATATATTCTAGTTATTTATTTTTTTATTTAAATGCACTAAGAATTATTAATTTTACAATATCACAATTTTTAATTTTTAAAAATGAAAAATATATGTGTTTTTATACAGTTTATTATAAGTGGTTAAATATGATAAATTTTTAAATTTTAAAAATTTCATTATTATTCTTATAAATGATTACAAATTGATGATAAGTAAACAATAAATGAAAAAAAGGTATGTGACATTTTATTATTTATAAGTTATAAGAAGTAATAACAATTGATAGGGAGAAGTTATATGTAGCTATATTAGGATGAAATAAAAGCTTACACTATATATTATTACATTGAGAATTCTAAAAATATAAAAATTATTGAACTGGTTATTTATAGGTTTTGAGTTGTTTTTTTAATAAAATTTTGCTTCTATCTAATTTTTTATAGAGAAGATAATATGTTTTTCGTAAAAAATTTATTTTTATCAGATTTTCATATAGGAGATAATATGTTTTTCTCAAAAAGAGTTGAGCAATTTATAACTATTGCCCAAAAAGGAACTTTTAAAGAAGCGGCAGATGAGTTATGTATATCTCCTTCTGCCCTTAGTAAGGGAATGAAGGAAATAGAGGGGCAGTTAGGTGTTCAACTTTTTCGACACTCAGGAAGAGGAGCAAGATTAACTTCTAATGGGGAAAAATTATATCAAGAATTATTTCCACATTATCAGGATGTAAGTGCTACAACAAAAAAATTAATTTTAGGTTTTTCTAGTAAAAAAGAGTCTGTTATTAATATAGCGACAGATGATGCATATTTTCCTGATCTGGCATCAGTAATATCAAAAATAGACTCAATTGAATCGGGAATTCTTGTTGATATTAAGAAGTATTCTAATCATTTAATATCAGATATTATATGTCGTATTCAGGCTGATATTTTTATTGGTTCAAGAGAAGAGGAGAATTTACCTACTAATATTGAAAGCTTAGCACTATCTTCTAAGTTAGAGTTAGGTGCAGCTGAAAATATTATAAATAACTATAAAGATAAAATGGAATTACTGCTTAATAATAATATTATACAAACAGAAAGTATGTTGTTATCGAAAGGTTTTGAGAGAATAAAAAATTTATTAATGGATAAGCATAAGAAAAATATAATTTCAGTTTCAAGTATTGATGATGTTTTTCAGATATTAGGGGATGGGAAAGGTATTTCGTTTATTCCTAAATCCAATAAAAATATATCATTAGGTAAGCAACATAAGGTGAATTTTGCTATTCCTCCTGCACCTTTCAATATAGAATTTCGAGGAAAATTATATTATAAGGCTGAAAAAAAAGAATCTTTACAATGGCTTATAGATTTAATATGTGATTAATATGATGTAATAAACACCAGGGAATCTAATATTAAACCAAAAATATATAATATAGCAGTTTTTCTGTATCAAGTTTCTATTTGAAATTTATCTTCTGGTTTTTATTTATTACATGATATTTATTGTTTCCTTGAGCGACATTTATTGGTTTTTAATTGTTGTCAGTTTTTATTTAATTATCATTTTAATAAATGATTATATTATCTTTTATTATTCCAATGATTTATATATATTAATTTAAATGAAATAATGAGTTAATTTTTTTATTTAATAACTATTTATTAGTAATTTTAATTCATGATTAATTTTGTAGAGTAATTTTAATAAATTATAAGATAAATTTTTTTTAACAATTGAATATAAAAATAAATTTAAAATAATTCAATATTTATATAATATTTTATTAAGTATGGTAAGTTAGAAAATTATTGTTTTTCTTCGCAACATCATATTATCGATGTTTGAAAAAACTTTAGTTAACGAAAATATTTTTTTTAAATAGCTTATAAAAAACACTAAACTTTCATACGATAAGCAATTAACAATTTGAATAATTTTCATGCTTTAAGATGTTGATAAATTTATTATTTAGTACTGTTAAAAATATTCTTATTTATCATCGATAATGATATCGCAAAGCAGTGATAAGCAGGGATGGTCTGATTATGAAGCTTGATAACTGCAAGTTGAACTTCTGGTTTGTTACTTTAAGCTAAACTTTCTGCTACTGACAAATAATCAGTATAAATTTGAGGAGAGCCAGAGAAGGAGGCAAATTGTTTCCACTCTTTATACATAAGTTTAGTGTCCTGATGTGCGCGCGCAAAATGAAAAGCCTCATCAGTGGCTATGTCTGGTTTGGGATAAAATAGATTAAGTGCTGCAAAACTTTCAATCTCCATCATTACCACATATTGATCTAGACGATTTCCGCACTCACCTTTTAACAAGCGAAATTTCCATCCTGGATAATCTTCTATTCGATGATGGTTTTCAGCAATAAAGTTTTCAAAAGTTTTTGCCATAATTCCAGGCTTGAGTGCTAGGTTGTGGATGCCAATTATTCTGGCGATAGACTCTTGGTTAGGTCGTTCCAAATAGCGTGGGCCATGACAGACAGTGCTTTTTTTATTTTCCGCTAGTAGTTGATAATCCGTGTAAATAGTGGGAATTTCACTAAAAGTAGCATAACGTTGCCATTCAGCAAGGATTTTATGTATTTTTTGTGGTTGTGCCTGCCAGAATTGATTGGCTAATTCTTTTTTATTGCCGTCACATAATTGATAGCGATTACGATGTTCAACGCTGTCTATTTCAAACAGCATCAGATATTGTCCAACTCGCTCACCGCGCAGACCACGCAATAGCGTCCAGCGCCAACCAGGATAGCATGGAAGATAGACACCTTTTTGGCGAACGAATGTTTCAAATTGCTCTGGTGTAACACCTGCTTCGGTGTCAATTGCAATGTAATACAGACTGAAAACGGGTAAGGGTAAGTTATATTTTTTTTCCATCAATGATTTCCTTACATTTTTGCCGTAGATGTCCGGCTATAGCTTCTTGCTAAACATTATGTCATTAGGCATCCGGTATGATGCTTATTGGCTATGATATAGTGTGACCATCGTAAAGTATGGGCTTCTACTTATTAATAACGGCTTATACATCTGACGTGATAATAACGTTATCACCTCTGTAAGCCATACCTGAAATACGGCATCCAATAAATAGGGTTGATTTTTTTAATTAATCCATCTTAACTAAATTGGGTGTTAATAATGGATTCAACTAATATTGCCGCTTCTTTAGTTAAAAAAACCTTATTATTATCAATAAAAATAAGTTTTCTCAGCTGTAATTTTGTTAGTGCATTATTAATAGTTTTGTTGGTAAAAAAACTTTCCCCAGCAAATTTTGTTTTATAAACATTATCATCTACTGGGATCAAGCTAGATAATGCCATTTTAAAAGCATTTATTCTTTTTTGATTGTTTGAAAAACCTCTAATGGAGTGACAAGGTAGTTGGCTTTTAGTGATAGATTCTTTGTATTGTTTATAGTTTGTTATATTTATCATTTCAGAGGAGATAGATTTTGAGCTTCCACCTAATCCGATCGCTATCTCAGGGTATTGTTTATTAAGATCAGTAATAAGGCTTTTCCATTTTTCAGGATAAGTATTTTTCTTATAAAAATACATTGTCGGGTGCTCGTTATATTCCCTGTCTAGATATTTATCTATTAAATCGCGCATTTGATACTGTTTCCCTAAACTGGGTAGCGATTTATCTGCGTCAGAAATTATTTTTTTCTGCCATAAACTATCTCTCTCTCCTGATACGCCAGTTCTGGTTTGCATAAATTCTTTCATATGTAATTTAGTACAAACAACATGAGAAATATTGAGTCTTTTTATTATTTCCATGTCGTTTTTTACATCATCCACAGTTTGACCAAATATACCATCTTAACCTCCAAAGGGTACTCCCACCGACATAAGGTGGGAGGGGAATTTGGTCGGGCTTGAAAAGCCCGAAGAATGATCAGCCACGCTGATTTTGAATGTATTGCTTAACAACTTCCAGCGGTGCTCCCCCGCACGAACCTGCAAAGTATGATCGAGACCACAACACTGGCTTGCCGTAAGCCCCACGCAAGTCTAGAAACTCATTACGCAGACGACGAGACGTTACCGCTTTCAGCGAGTTTACTAGTACTGACAACTGCACTGTGGGCGGGTACTCGATCAGCATATGAACGTGATCGGACTCTCCGTTACTTTCCTTTAAATCAGCCCCAAAGTCGCGACACACTTCACCTGCATACTGATAAAATGCTTTGTAGTGCAAGCCACTGAGTACTTTCTTTCGGTACTTAGTCACAAAGACAAGGTGAACATGTAAAAGAAACGCTGCATGTCTTGAACGGTTGATTTTATATTTTTGCATTGAAATTAACCGGATATACGGTAAGATAGTGAGATAATTTACTACACACTGAGTAATAATGCTAATTCTAAAAGCCTACAAATTCAGACTCGAACCAACCGAAAAACAGTCGCAACGTTTGCGGCAGTTGTGCGGATGCGCTCGTTTTATCTGGAATTACGGGCTAGCAGAGACGCAACGCATTATTGAATCCGGCGGTAAACTACCGTCAGCGTTTGAACTAAATCGGATGCTCACAGAATGGAAAAAAAAGCCGGAACATTCCTTTTGCAAGAAGCCTACACGGATAATCTTCAGCAGAAACTCAAAGATCTGCACGGGGCATGGAAACGCTGCTTTGATAAAAAACTGGCAGCAAAAGCTCCTGTATTTAAAAGGAAAAATGACGGGCGTGATTCAGTTCGTTTTGTTAATTTTGATAAATATTGTCAGCTCGATAATGGCAGAGTGAGATTACCGTCAGGTTTGGTATGGGTAAAGTTCCGGCAGTCGCAAAAGCTGTACGGTAAGATTAAAAACGCAACCGTTAGCCAACATGCGGGACACTGGTATATATCGTTTCAGGTCGAACTGGAAATGGACATTCAGCCTCATTCGTCAGCAACAATGATTGGTTTGGATGCAGGTGTAACCAGACTCGCCACGCTGTCAGACGGCACAGTGTTTGAACCTGTAAACAGTTTTAAAACCAACCAAAAAAAGCTGGCGAAATTCCAGCGTCAGTTAAGCTGTAAAGTTAAATTCAGCAATAACTGGAAAAAACAGAAGCGAAAAATCCAACGTCTCCACTCGCATATAACCAATATCCGCAAAGACTACCTTCACAAAGTCACCAGTGAAATCAGCAAAAACCACGCGATGATCGTCATTGAGGACTTAAAGGTCAGTAACATGTCGAAATCGGCAAAAGGTACACAAGAGCAGCACGGACGGAATGTCAGGGCAAAATCAGGACTTAACCGTTCGATACTGGATCAGGGTTGGTATGAAATGCGCCGTCAGCTTGAGTACAAGCAGCTATGGCGCGGTGGTCAGGTATTAGCTGTGCCTCCGGCATATACAAGTCAACGGTGTGCATGTTGTGGTCATACAGCGAAAGAAAATCGTCAATCACAAAGTAGATTCGAGTGCCTTGAGTGCGGGTATACAGAGAACGCAGATATCAACGGAGCTCGTAACATTTTAGCGGCAGGACATGCCGTGTTAGCCTGTGAAGTGAACGGTGCAGTAATGCCGTCAGCAGCAGGAACCAGGCTTCTGAGCGATCAGATAGTCTCCGACTAACGGGAATCCCCCTCCTGAGTCACGAAGTGTGAAGGTGGGGGAGGATGTCAAAAATGAGATCGACACTAATTAATTCAAAACCTAATGTATTAGCATCTGCAATGGTTTTAAAACATTCTTCAGCAGTATGTTTCCTGCCACAGGCTTTAATTAAATGATCCTGAAATGATTGGGTACCAAAGGATAATTTAGAAAAACCAAGTTCTTTCAGTAACGATAAATATTCTTTATTAAGACTACCTGGCTCTCCTTCAAATCGCATAGTTGTGGATGAGAAGTTAAAATTATCTTTATAAAAATTTATTAGTCTTTTTAATTCGCTATCAGGTAGAAGAGAAGGTGTACCGCCAAATATATTAAATTCACCAATACTCACATTAGCAAGATTTGGTACTTGTTTTAACCAAAGCGTGGCCTCTTTAATATTAAGATCAACGATTTCTTTAAATAAACTGTCAGCTTTTGCTGATTTAGGGTTCACTATAACGGTAGGAAACTGACAAAAGTGGCATCGATAACGACAAGTTGGAATATAGACCCAGAGATGAATATTTTCAGCCTTTTTTATCTCCTTATTCATATCATCAAAAAATGAGGTTAAGGGATAATTGTCAATATCGCCGGGGAAAATATGACAACCAAAAGGATCTTTAATGACATACTCAAGTAAATCTGTATTTTCTTTTTTACTTAAAATATTGCATATATTTGGTCTAGGATATTTTTCATCAATATCATTAAGAGAGGCAATATAAGTATCTCGCATTAGAACACTCCACCATTAGCAAAATAATTGTGAGCCTCTCCTGATTCTCTATCCTCACAAAAATAATAAACAAATCTATTAAAATCTTTGTTATCTATAGCGTTAAAACAGTCAGGAAGCGGAGGAGGAAAACCTATGTCTTCACCTACATAACGGCGAAGTGAGTTAAATATCTCTTCTTTAAATTCAAAATAGAGTCGGAAGGCGGGGGTTTTGTAAGAATGTATGGGTTTGAAATCAGTAATACTGGTTTCATTTTTGATTTCTTTAATCCTATTATAGAGATCCTTGGCAATGTCAGGTGTGAAAAATTTAATAACTTCTTGGTTATTAATCAAAATATTAGGATTTAATAACGCCGGTAATATAATGTTTTTCGGGATATAATCTTTGATTGAATAAAACCAGGCTTGTTCAGCATCATTAAGACTTAAATCTTGATAATGATTTAATTGATTGTCTAATGGCCTTACATCCTTCATTGTAATAACGCCATTTTCACCATAGGCGATGCCATGGATAACATCATTTAATAAGGTGTCTACTCTTCGACTATTAATTTTTACATATGATTTTGGTGAATATACTGGTTTTCCACCATAAGCAATAACTTTGATACCAAAATCCCAATCGTCAGATAAATGTTCGACAAATTTACCATCTTGTAATTGGTAAAATATTTCAATGCCACCAACAAGATCATAAATATTTTTTTCAACAGCAAATCCTTTTCCATCAGGAAAGCCACCAAACAAGGAGAATGAAAAATCACGACAGCGTAATGTCTTATTTATTTCTTTATATAAATTAGGTCGCTCGATAAAATCATTTTTTTCATAAAAATAATTACAGGTACCTAAATCACCATCTTCGGTGATCATTGTATAAATAAGTTCGTCAAGCCAATATTGATCTACAGTACAATCAGCATCAGCTGAAACAATATAATGTTTTGGCCAGTTGTTAAATTGAGCCCGCCGTTTTTCAGCTCTTAGGGAGGCATAATCCATCCCTTTTTTTCTTGCTGAAGAAACGCCTTGAATTTTTTCATTAATAATATGAATATCTAGATTGTTATATCTGTTTTGACAAGCAATAATTTTGTTAACAGAATCATCGGTTGAATTATTATCAACGAAAATTAACTCAGCATTACTAAGATCAAAAAGTTTATATTTAAATTTTTGATTATAAATTGATTCTATGACACTTTCTAATCGTTCACTTTCATTATAAAAAGGGAATACAATAGATATGAAGGTTTCTTTACGCATAAATTATCCATATTAAAGGTTAAAATACTCATTTTTAATACTAGATATTAAATATTTTATTTATTATCTGATTAGATAATAAATTTTTCCCTATATTAAAATTATGTTTCACTAAAGCTGCTGTCTTATTTTTATCATTGATTAAATTATAAACTCGCTGGATAAAATCATCGTCCGGTAGACCATCTTCTTTTGGCGAAATATTCATTAATTCAGTTTTAAAACCATGTTGACCATAAACTTCATGGTAATATTCGTAACTTGTAGATATATAACAACGATTATGACTAATTGCTTCACCTATGGGATTACCATAACTATCATAATCATAGGATGTTAAGAATGAAACCATATCGCTAGAATAATAGAGGTCTTGAATAGTTGGTTTATTGTTTTCATTTTCGATAAAATCATGTTGTAGTGGCCCAGAAAATTTTATAAAACTATCTAGTTCCAATTTTTTTATATATTTCCTTAGATAATGTGAATAATCACTATTTTCTTTTTCATCACCAGCAATAATTAAATATATATAATTTGATTTATTATTTTTTATATATAATTCGTTAAGTTTTTTTATTAGATAAATATCTCGTTGTAGTTTTTTTTCAGGAATAATTCTAGTGGTTCTAGCAATTAAAAAATCATCTTTTGATATATTAAATCTATCTCTTATATTTATTCTATCATGATTATTATTAAATAAATAAGTGTTACGCATAACATCAATATTGATATCTTGTTTACTTCAATCTTTTAGTTTTTTAGCTAATGAATTGTTTAACGTAACATATTTTATATATTTTGATTTAATAGGCTTGATCGCATAATACCAAGGCTCTTGGCCATATTTTTTTGATAAAGTTTCGCTGTTCCACATTAGATCATAATCTCGCCATAATACAAAACAGGCTAGATTTTTTTGTGTACCATATTTTTCTATACTTTTATATAGTGCTTTAGTATAAATAATATTTTCAGGTAATGTTCCATTTTCAATGACTAAATGAGTAATCTCTAGTTTATTCCATATATTAAAAATTAATTCAGATAACTGATCGGCAACAATATCTACTTGTTCTAGTAGTCTATTTTTTTCTTTTAAATTAGCTTTTGTCGTACCTTTAATTAAAGTATTATTTATTTTATCGATAAATTCAGTGGTGTAATTTTTTAACAAATGTATATCATTAATTCTTACTAAGTTAAAATGTTTATCAAAAATTGATTTTTCATAACAAGAATAGGGTTTGGCAAAATTTCCTTTATCAATTTTTATGTCATAGCCTAAATCAATAAAGGATTCAAACCCTCTATTATTTAAATAACATGCTAATTTTGCTGCTTCAACTGTAATACCTGAAACAGCTATGGCATCAAATGAAATAAACATAACTTTTTTTTTATAAGGCATATTAATTCCTATCTTTTATTTTTTTTGAATAAAAAATATTTATCATTTATAATATAAATATTTTATTATTTTATAATGATTATTAATATATTTTGTGATAAGTATCGAATAAAAATATTTGCAACAAGGGAAAAAGTAATTTTTGCGATAATTGAGATACAAATAAAAATTTTTCAAATAACACTTGTCATTTAACTGTAAATATATTTCAACTTTTAATACATTAAAATTTATATTAATTAGATATATATAAACAGTTTATTAAAAATATTAAATTAGAACAAAAAAATGATTAACGATAAATGTTATTAAAATAACTGAAACCAAGTAATAACATCTATCAATACAACTTTAGTAAAGTTTCAATTTTTATATTTAATAATAATGACTAATATGAATGTTATTTTAATTTAATAAATTTTTTTGATGGAAATTTCTATTGATAACTGAGTGTCGTAAAATTTTTTTCTGTTTTTTTTATTCTAAAAATTAGAATAATGAAAAATTATTTTTAAAGTAAATTGACATAAGTAAGTTATATTTATTTTAAAAAGGAAAATGCTCATACTAATGCTTATTAAAATCATAAAATTATCATTACATTATTCAAAATAAATAATATTTTTTTCAAAAAAATTATATTCATTTTGTTTTATATCTATTTTGTGATTGATCTCTATGAAATATGATTATTGATGAGATATTTTATATTTTATTATGTAAAAATAAAAAATTATTGAAATTATGTTAAAGAACATCACAATAAATTACGTTAATATTAACAAGATTATTTCTACGATTGGTGGTAGAAATAATGTAAATAGTTTTACCCACTGTTTGACTCGATTACGTTTTATTTTACATGAACCAGAAAAGGCCAATATAGAAGATTTAAAAAAACTGCCGGAAGTTAAAGGTTGTTTTAATCAAGCAGGGCAATTACAAATTGTTATTGGTACTAATGTAGATAAATATTATAAAGCAATTCAAGAACAATTTGATATAACAAACAGTGACGACGACGAAAAAGGGGCTAAGATAGCGATTAAAAAGAAGCCAAAAATTTGGACTCGGTTAATAACTAATCTGGCTGAAATTTTTTTCCCTTTGTTGCCTGCGCTTATTTGTGGCGGCTTGTTGTTAGGTTTGAGAAATGTTTTAGGTGAAATGCCAATAGTAAATAATCAACCATTAGTGGCATTTTATCCTGCACTAAAACCAATTTATGATTTTCTCTGGTTGCCCTGTGAGGCAATTTTTCATTTTTTGCCGGTTGCAATTTGCTGGTCAGCAGTAAAAAAAATAGGCGGAACGCCAATATTAGGTATTATTCTTGGAATTACATTAGTTTCACCACAGTTAATGAATGCCTATAATTTAGGTAATCAGTTACCTGCTGTTTGGGATTTTGGTCTATTTACTATTCAAAAAGTAGGTTATCAGGCTCAAGTTATTCCCGCTATTTTTGCTGGCTTATTTTTAGGTTGGTTTGAAATATTTATACGTCGTTATGTTCCAGGTTATTTAAAATTTGTGATTGTTCCTATTATTACGTTGAGCATTTCTGTTTTTGTGGCCCATGGAATACTCGGTCCCATAGGACGAATGATAGGTAACGAAATTGCAGAAGTAGTTAGAATTATCATGTTCGGTGGTTTTGCGCCAATCGGCTCTGCTATTTTTGGTTTCACCTATCCTCTATTAGTAATCAGTGGCGTGCATCATACTACGTTGGCGATTGATCTGCAGATAATGCAAGCGCAGGGTGGAACACCAATTTGGCCAATTATTGCGCTTTCCAATATCGCACAAGCCTCCGCTGTAGTTGGCATTATTATTGTCAGTCGTAAAGAAAATGAACGTGAAGTCACCATCCCAGCCGCTATCTTTGCTTATCTGGGAGTTACTGAGCCGGCGCTTTATAGTGTTAATCTTTATTATCGTTTTCCCTTGCTCTGCGCTATGGTAGGTTCTGCTTTTGCCGGTTTTATCTGCGGTGCTTGTGGCGTACTTTCCAACGGTATCGGTGTGGGCGGATTGCCGGGTATTCTTTCTATCCAACCGATTTATTGGCTAGTTTACTCATTTGCCACAATCATTGCTATTGTTGTTCCAATTATATTGACGATATTGATTTACCGTTATCAACAACGAAAAGGCATACTTATTTCTGATTAAAGGATTATTTGACTAATATATTTTTAATAGTGAATTTGAATATGAATTATTTGCATGTTGTTTTTAAACCACAAGAATTAGTGGTTTACCAAGCCCAAATGAATAATAAATCTTATCCGGTTACCTATCAGAAAATTAATAAATTAGATTTATTAGCGTTAATTAAGCAAATTAAATTAGATTTTCCCCATATTCAGGGTGGAATATTAAAAGGAGATGCGTTAGCGTTTTATTCGCCATTTTGTATAGAAATTGCTAATAAAGATGTTGTTGATATGGAGAAATGTTTTGCTGAAATATTTAATGTTCCTTTCATTCGAGCAGATATTTTGCTTGATAATGCTGAAGAAACATTAAAAAATGCTTTAACAGAGAAACAACAAACAATAGGTTGGAGCATTGATTATTGCGGATATAATCCAGGCAAAGCGGAATATACCACTGAGTCTTTATTGACTGTTGCAAATGGATATTTAGGATTAAGGGGTACGTTACCTGAAATGGTAATCAGTGATGATACCTATCCGGCAACTTATCTTGCTGGGCTTTATAATCAAGCTATTTCGGTAATAAATGGTCACCAAGTGCATAATGAAGATTTCGTGAATGCACCCAATGCACAATATATCTCGCTACGTATTGGCCAAGGTAAATTTGTTAATCTTACTGATTTTAAGATCATATCTCTTTATTGTCGATTAGACTTGCAAGCAGGGATTTTATCGAGTGAATTACAAATTGAAGATGAAGCAGGGCGTCGCTTAAAAATAGATTGTCGAAAATTTACTAATATGGCAAGAATGACGCACTACAGTATTGAATATCAATTTTGTCCGTTAAACTTTTCTGATCAAATAACCATTTGTACCAAAACAGATGGTGGAACGTTTAATTATGGTGTTGAACGTTATCGTTCGCTCAATTCTTATCATTATCAGATAAAAGATTTAATTGCTGATAAACACAAAACCTATTTATTAGCGCAAACCTATCAAAGTAAAATAGGTATTGGTATTTCGACAGAAATTAGTGGTGATTTCTTTGCGCCAGATAGTGTCGAAAATAGGATAAATGAAAATAGTATTGTTCAACAAGTGGTTTTTTCTGCGGAGCAAGGCAACTGTTATCGGTTAGAGAAAAATGTAGCGATCGCGATTTCTACTGTTTTTAAACAAGATTGGCAACAGGTAAATACATGGCAATTGCCTAATTTTGCCGCTCAGTTAGCAGAAAGTCAGCTTGCTTGGCAAACACTGTGGCGGGAAAGTGATATTGTCATTGCTGGTGATATGATGACGCAAAAACTTCTGCGTTTACATACTTATCATCTATTAGCCTCTTGTTCCCCATTAACGAATGGCAAACATAAATTAGATGTTTCTGTTACTGCCAGAGGTTTACATGGAGAAGCTTACCGAGGGCATATTTTTTGGGATGAGATATTCATTCTGCCATTTTATATTATGCATTTTCCAACAACCGCTCGCCAATTACTGATGTACCGTTATCGGCGGTTACCTGCCGCAAAACATGCGGCTTCACAAGCCGGTTATCAAGGTGCTATGTTTCCGTGGCAATCAGGTCACGATGGTAGTGAGCAGACGCAAACCTTACATATAAATCCGCTGACAGGAAAATGGGATCCTGATCATAGTCACTTACAGTGTCATATTTCTTTAAGCATTGCTTATAATGTTTGGTTATATTGGCTAAATACTGGCGATAAGCCATTTATGATCGACTTTGGGCTGGAATTATTAATTGAGATTGCCAAGTTTTGGCTGAGTAAAACAGTCTGGGATGCATCGACTAATCGATATCATATTACCGGGGTGATGGGACCAGATGAATTTCATGAATATAGTCTAGGCAATAAAGAAGCCGGTTTGCAGGATAATGCTTATACTAATTTAATGGTGGCATGGTTATTTAATCAAATTGACATAATAGCTTTGTCTCTGTCAAAACCGGATTTAAATAATATTTTAAATCGAGTTGATATCAATACTGATTTCTGGCAGCAATTAACAACCATTAAACAAAACTTAGCGTTGTCAATTAATGAGCAAAATATCATAGGTCAATTTGATGGTTATTTTGCCCTTAAAGAAATTGATTGGCAAAAATACCGCAATAAATACGTTAATATTTATCGGTTAGACAGAATACTGCGCGCTGAAGGGAAATCAGCCGATAATTACAAAGTCGCTAAACAAGCAGACTTGCTTATGGTATTTCATAACCTTAGGCAAGATGTTATAAAAAATTTATTAAAAAAAATGAACTATCCTACCTCTGATAATTATGTAGAAAAAAATTTCAATTATTATTTTTCTCGAACTTCCCACGGTTCGACACTATCTCGTATTGTCCATGCTTCTTTGGCTGAGAATATTAAATCGTCAGCTTTATCATGGCAATTATATAATGAGGCTCTATTTTCTGACTATCAGGATATTCAAGGTGGAACGACAGCAGAAGGTATTCATACTGGCGTAATGGCCGCTACCCTCAATATGACAATTATGACATATGGTGGGGTAGATATTCGTCAACCGTTATTGGATATCAATCCTTCATTACCTACTCATTGGCGGCATCTTCAGTTTAAGTTGTGCCACTTAGGCGTTAATTACCAATTTTTTATTACGCAAGAAAAATTATCTATCACTTGTGATCAGGATACTGAAATAAAGGTGGGTAAGCAGGCGTATCAGATTTTTGCCGGTAAAATTGCTAACTTTGATTATAAAAATGAGGTAGTTGCATGAAGAAGGGAATGATCTTCGATCTTGACGGTGTTATTGTCGATACTGCTTTTTATCATTTCAAAGCTTGGCAATATCTGGCTAAACAGATAGATATTGATTTTGATGCGAAGTTTAATGAAAGCTTGAAAGGAATAAGCAGAGTTGAGTCATTGGAAAAAATTTTACGTTATGGTGATAAAGCTGATGCTTTCAGTATGGCAGAAAAAAATATTCTGATGAACCGTAAAAATGATTACTATCTGCAATTACTCAGTAAACTGACAGAAAAAAATATTTTGCCTGGAGTTTTGTCTTTTATTAAGCAAGCCAAAAAAAACAAAATTCCTTGTGCGATAGCCTCCGCATCTAAAAATGCCACCATGATCCTCGAGCAACTTAATATTAAAGATTATTTTGATGTTATTGTTGATCCTCACTCTTTGTCTAAAGGCAAGCCGGATCCAGAGATCTTTTTAACTGCGGCCAATTTAATCGATGTGTCGCCTAGTGAAGCGATTGGTTTTGAAGATTCACAAGCTGGCATTGAAGCATTAAATAGAGCGAATATTTTTTCTGTTGGTATATCGCCACAAGACAATTTAGTCGGTGCTGATTTACGAGTTGACTGTTTTGAAAAAATTAATTTTGAGCAACTCTTGGGTATGTAAGTAAATATGTTAATTATTTGATAAAAATTATGCGTATTTAATAAAATCTTCCCTCTTTTGGTCAGGCAACAAGTATTGATATTATTTAAAATATCATTAATATATAGGTTGCCTGCCTGACCCATTATTTAGTTTTTTTCCATTCGCAAGAGTAATGATTAAAAAACTTAATATTTTTCTAGTTGATAATGAGAATGATTCTCTATATCATTTCCATAAGTAAACAAATGTCAATTAATTATAATTTATTGTAACTATTAGTCTAAATAATTAAATTTTAGTGAGCGAAATTTAAACCTAAAATTGGATGGTTATATCCAAGTTTCTATATTCAGAGGTTTCAATTATTACTTTAAAAATCAATAAAATATTAAGCTTTAGCATCATGGCTTATGTTGATAGATGAATGTTGAAAGGGATATGCAATACAAGGGCTTTATTAAATGAACTCACTATGTACAAAAGTAAAATCACAAACTTCACATCTGACTAAAAAGAATTGGTTATATGCAAACCAGCACCTAGCCACCAAAATATTACGTGAGCTTTTTCACGAAAAAATAATTCAGCCACTAAATTGTGGCGATAGTTATTCGATTGAGATTGGCCAATCACACTATCGTTTTCAAGCGCAAAGCTATCAACTTGATCATTTAGATATTAATCCTAGCTCGATAAGTAGGAGTAAGAATGGTCAACCACAAGTTATTGATGCCATCGCCCTTATTATTGAATTGTTGCCATTATTGGATATTTCTGCCTCAATGCTACCTATCTATCTTGATGAAATATCCAGCACACTTTATGGTTATGCGTTTAAGTATCAAAATAATCGATTCACGGCACATGATCTGGTACGAGCTGATTATCAGATAGTAGAAACCGCGATGACCGAAGGCCACCCAGTATTTATCGCAAATAATGGCAGGATCGGTTTTGATGCTGATGACTATTTACATTATGCACCAGAAAGCGCCAATCCAATCAAATTGGTCTGGATTGCTGCCCATCGTAATAAAACCGTTTTCTCCTCATTATCGTCACTCTCATATTCGGCATTAATGGAACAAGAATTAGAGAAGTATTTGCTCACGCAATTTGCCCAATATATGCAGACATTAGATTTAGATTTAGCGGATTATTATTTAATGCCGCTCCATCCCTGGCAATGGAAACATCGGATTGCAATTAGTTTTGCCGCTGATATTGCCAATCAAGATATTGTTTATTTGGGCGAAGGTCATCATGATTATCTGGCTCAACAATCTATTCGTACCTTTTTTAATATTAGTCAACCGCAAAAAAATTATGTCAAAACGGCATTATCAGTGCTGAATATGGGATTTATGCGTGGGTTAGATCCACATAGCATGGTAACAACACCCAGTGTTAATGAATGGCTTAATCATCTAGTCCAGTCTGATAAATTTTTACAGCAAAAAGGGTTCACTATCCTACGTGAACATGCAGCAATAGGTTATTTTAATCCTTATTTTGAAATAGCGATTAAGAACAATAATCCGCATAAAAAAATGTTATCAGCATTGTGGCGAGAAAGCCCGATGACCATTTTAAACAGCGATCAGCGTTTGATGACCATGGCTTCATTATTACATCTTGATAATCAAGGTAAAGCTGTTGTTGCCGCACTCATTGAAGATTCTGCCATTACAGTAGCAGATTGGATCTCACGTTATTTAGATGTTTATCTGTCACCATTGCTACATACTTTTTTTGCCTACGATTTGGTCTTTATGCCACATGGTGAAAACTTAATGTTGGTGTTAGAAAACAATCTACCGGTAAAAATGTTAATGAAGGATATTGGTGAAGAGATTGCTATCTTAAATAGTGATATTCAATTACCCAAAGAAATTGAGTTTCTTCATGTCACGGTCAAAGATGAGATGAAAATTAACTATATTCTGCTGGATATTTTTGACTGTTTTTTCCGTTATCTTGTCCCTCTACTGCAAAAACATCTTTCTTTCGCGGAAAGTCATTTTTGGCAATTAGTGGCTCAGTGTATCTATAACTACCAATCACAACATTTAGAACTAATAGAAAAATTCGCTAAGTTTGATCTGTTTAAGCCAGATTTTGTGCGTGTTTGTCTGAATCGGTTACAAATGGCGAATAATCAACAGATGATCGATCTTGATGATCGAGAAAAAAATCTGAAATTCGCCGAAAAATTGCGCAATCCTCTCTATGCATTCCGTGATAACTATGCAGTTAAGGTGCAGATGAACAAGACAATAACAATATCGAACTAATTATAACAATAAATAATTTTAGGGATGGGATGAGAAAAATGATTAACCCACATTTATATCGCTATAGGGTGACATTGAAGAAGATATTATCTTTGATGGTTCCACTATTTATATCAGGGAACAATTCTGCTTTAGCTGCAGAAAAGTCAGCTAAAAATGACGATATTATTATTATAACCGGTAAGGCAGAAGCAAAAGGTATTACCGAAGACAACAGAATGTATAATACTTCATCGATGTCAACGGCTACCGGATTAGATCTTTCAGCGCGTGAAACACCACAAAGTGTAAGTGTACTTACCAAGCAACGAATGCTAGATCAGGATCTTAAAAATGTTACCAGCGCGGTGGATAATATTGCTGGCATCAGCGTGCGTCAATCAGATAGCGATCGTTTTAGTTTTACTTCGCGGGGAATGCGGATTAAAAATATTCTGCGTGATGGTGTAGCGACCTATTATGATACGCGCTTTAATTATGGTGATAACTTATTGGATACGATCTTATTCGATCGGATTGAAGTTGTTCGCGGTGCGGCCGGTTTGATGGTCGGGCCAGGCCAGCCTTCAGCAGTAATAAATTTGATCCGTAAGCGACCGACTCGCGATTTCCGTGGTGAAGTAATAATGGCTGTCGGTTCCTGGGATAAGTGGAGAACTGGGCTTGATTTGTCTGGGCCTCTAAATGCGGCAGGTACGATGAGAGGGCGATTTGTTACCGCTTATCAACGGGGCAATGCCTTTATTGATCGCGAACAACATGAGCGATATCCATTTTATGGCATTGTCGAGATGGACTTAACTGCCAATACCTTGTTAACAATAGGTGCCGATTACCAATTTAATCATACTCGACAGGGGATGTTTGGTGGCTTACCGATTTTCTTCTCCGATGGGCGCAAGACCGATTATAAGCGTCATACCAGTTATGCGCCGGATTGGGCATTTTCCAAGGTTCGTTCATTCTCCATGTTTACCAGCTTACAACATCAATTTACTAATAATTGGAGTATGAAAGGAACGTTTACTTACGATAATAATACCCTCGATCAAAAAGTATTATGGACCACCGGATACCCCAATCCTAACAATAATCAGGGTATGTATCCAGGGAGTATGACCTTGATTGATGGTAGTCGCCGTCAAACTAGTTTTGATTTACAACTTAATGGTGATTATGGATTATTCAGCCGTACCCATCATGCGAGTTTTGGTATTAATTATCAAAAACAGCATTTTCAAAACGATTATTACAGTGCGTTGTGTATGCTGAAGGGAACTTGTAAATCCTTAGGCGATTTTAGCCAATCTCATTGGAATTATCCGCAACCCACTTGGTCAAAGTCTCGCACCTATGGTTCAAAAGGCTATATTGAACAAACGGCGGGTTATGCGGTGACTCAACTCTCATTAATGGATCCTGTAACCCTTATTCTTGGCGGGCGTATAACCAGTTGGAAAACTCGTGGTGATGATTTCAATCAGCCAAAAAATGGCAGTTATAGTGATCAGTTTGTGCCGTATGGTGGATTAATTTATGATATTACGCCAGATACCTCTGTGTATGGGAGTTATACCCAAATCTTTGATCCAGAAAGTCGGGTTGATCGCAATGGCAAGCTACTAAAACCGGTTAGTGGGGAAAATTTTGAGTTAGGAATAAAGGGTATTGCGATGGATAATAGTGTTGATTATTCATTAGCGCTATTTGAGATCCGGCAGAATAACTTTACCCAATTAGATAGTAATGCTCCACCACGTCCGGATGGCTCCAGGGTTTATTACGCTATTGATGGCGTTAAAACCCGAGGTTTTGAAGTTGAAGTCAGCGGTCAGCTCACTGATGATTGGAAAATTTATGCCGGTTATACCCAGTTCCGCGGCACGGATACGAATGGAAAACGTATCAATAGAGAAACGCCAAATAGATTGTTTAAACTGTTTACCACTTATACTTTGCCGGGTGCGATGAGCAATCTGACGATTGGCGGCGGTGTTAATTGGAAAGGTAGTACTTGGCAACTGCTCGATGGGCCAGCTAAGAAGCAAGTGAAGGTTGAACAAGCGAGCTTTGCTGTTGTTAATTTAATGGGACGTTATCAATTTACACCGGCGCTTTCGCTAACGGTTAATTTGAATAATCTGTTTGATAAAACTTATTACACGCAATTGGGTGATTACAAACAATATTATTATGGTGCTCCTCGTAATATTGAAGCGACCCTAAATTATCAGTTTTAATTAAATAATCGATTTAAAGGTTATCAATAATGGTACTGCTGCAACAACGATTAGCATCTTATAAAATGGGGCTCACAGTGCCATTAATGTGGCTGATAATTTTATTAACTGCTTGTGATAAACCGCCGGTAGTAACAAATTTATCGTCAGATACTATCGGCTATCCCAAAACGATTATTACTGCGCTAGGAAAAGCAGAAATTAACCAACAGCCGCAACGGATTGTGGCATTGGGAAGTGGTAGCGAGGATATCTTATTAGCACTCGGGATCGTGCCTATAGCGATTGAATCACATTATTGGGGTGGCGATGCGCAAGGATATTTACCCTGGTTTAAGGAAGAAATTGAGCGGCGCGGCGCCCGATTACCCGTGATTATTGAAATGTATCCAGAATTGGATATAGAAAAAATTATTAAATTAAAACCTGATTTAATTCTGGCAACCCAATCAGGCATCACACAAGAGGATTTTAATTCTTTATCTTATTTTGCGCCTGTGGTCGCCTATCCAGATAAACCATGGCAGACAACATCACAACAGCAAATTAAATTAATTGCTAATGCCTTGGATAAACAACAGCAGGGAAAAAAATTGAGCGCTGAACTTGATGCAATGTTAGTCGCAACCGGCCATCGCATCCCTAATATACAAAACTATCAGTTTGCCTATATTAAGGCTGGGACAACAGCCAATAGTTTGTCCATTTATGTAAAAAATGATCCGCGAGTGGATACCTTGGTTCATATTGGTTTGTCATTATTGCCATTGGCAAAAACAGTCACCGCCTCCTTTGGTAATTTTGCTGTCAATATTGGTCTGGAAAATGCCGACTTACTGAATGATGCTGATATTTTGTTAACCTGGTATAACAGCGAAAAAGAGCGACAAGAAACTGAATCTCAACCGCTATTCCAATCGATACGGGCAGTTCGTCAGGGAGTCTATATGCCATTAACGGATCAAGCGTTGGTCATGTCGATGTCGTATGGCTCGCCTCTTAGTTTACGCTGGGGATTACCAAAATTTATGTCATTACTACAGCAGGAGCTAGCCAAGCATGATAAACCCTAAGCGACGAATTACCCGCGTGTTGGGATTACTATTAATGTTGCTATTAACCTGCCTTTGTATTTTGGTCAGTCTAAGTTTTGGTTCAAAGCCCGTGCCGTTATCAGCAATTTGGCAACATTATTGCTCTAACAGTCAGGTTAATTATTATGATTTAGTCATTAACGCTCGAGAATCCCGTACCTTTATTGGGTTAATGGCCGGTGCAGCATTAGCGTTAGCAGGCGCAGTAGCGCAAGGATTGCTGCGTAATCCGCTTGGTGATCCCGGTTTATTAGGCATTAATGCCGGTGCCGCCGCCGCAGTTGTTTTTTGCTCTTTTGTTCCTGTATTAACCAATGTCTCTCATTTTTGGGCTGCTTTTATTGGCGCTAGTTTATCAACTTTACTGTTTTATTTTATGAGTGGTAGTAGCCGTAATACTAACCCGGTAAGACTAATCTTAACAGGTGTAGCTATTAATGCTTGTTTACTAGCGTTAGTGCAGGGCATTATTTTAATCCACCCGCAAGCGATGGATAATTACCGTTTTTGGATCATGGGTGCTTTAAATTCAACATCATTAACTGAGGCTAGTTGGCTAATCCCCTATTTATTAGTGGCTATCACCTTAACATTTTCATTGAGTGCGGCATTAAATATTATGGTTTTTGGTGATGGTATTGTGCACTCTTTGGGGGGGAATGTTGCGCGTACACGTCTATTATCGCTGTTAAGTGTTAGCATGCTAGCCGCTGTTGCCACCGCAATGGCTGGGCCAATTGCTTTTATCGGTTTGGCGGCGCCCCATTTAATGCGAGCCTGGATAGGCAGTGATTTTCGCTGGCTATTGCCTTATAGCATGTTTGCGGGTTCATGTTTGTTGTTAATCTCTGATGTGATAGCACGGTTAGTGATTGCACCAGAAGAGGTGATGGTGGGTATTATCACTGCCCTAGTTGGTGCTCCTTTGCTTTATTGGGTAGCTAAAAAACCAACTGATAGCAGAATGGTAGAGTAAAATATGATCCAGATCGATTTTTCAACTAAACAAGTGAGCACTAAAACATTTGGTTTAGCCAATATACGATTTATTACTCCTTCACGGCAGACGTCTAGTAGAATTTTATTCTTACTTCTGTTGTTAGTATTGTTCTTGTATCTCACTTTAGCCTTTGGTCGGGAAGGGATGGATAATCCTTGGTTAGAGATGAAAACCCGCTATCAGCAATTTATTCTATTACAGATCCGTTTACCTAGAGCATTAGTTGCCATCGGTGCCGGTATGACGCTGGCGCTTTCCGGTGCGCTTTTTCAGATCACCACCCGTAACGCATTAGCTAGTCCAGACATTATTGGGATTAATGCCGGCGCCGCTGTTGGCATTATGGCGGTACTATTACTCTGGCCAGATGTTGTGCCCGTTTCTGTCGGCGCACTGAGCGGCGCTATTATTGCCGTATTTTTGGTTTATCTTGCTAATGGTGCCGTAAGTGGTGAAATACAGACGGTAAAAATTGTGCTTTCAGGGATCGCTGTTGCGGCTTTATGTATGGCTTTAGTTGATTTTGCCATTTCTAATACGCGTATTGAGCAGGCACAACAAATTCGCTCACTGTTAAGTGGTAGTTTGGCTAATCGCGGTTGGCAAGATGTGGTGCTAATTAGTGGTATGTTGGTTTTTATACCTATTCTGTTTTGGTTAGGTAAACAATTAAACTATATCAGTTTAGGTAATGATATTGCGATTACACTCGGTGTTCCCGTTCGTTTGGTACAAATTATCAGCATACTGGTAGCGATTATTTTTGCCACCCTGTCGGTATTGGTTGTTGGGCCGGTTGCTTTTGTCGCATTAGCGGCACCACAAATTGCCCGGCGGATCATTTTGCATAAAGGTGTCGCACTATTTTGTTCGATGCTAGTGGGCGCTTTATTAATGCTGAGCGCTGATTTTATTACGTTAATATTGCCAACGCCGGGGCGTTTAACCGTAGGTTTAGTCACGTCAGCCATTGGTGGGATTTATTTAATGTACTTATTGTATATGGAATTTAGGAGAATAAGCTAATGGTATCATCCACTCATTCTCCCTCGGTTGCTTCACGGCTGACAGCTCATGATGTCTCTGTTGGATACGGCAAAAAAAGCATTATTAAAGAGATAAATATAGCTATTTATGATAATGAATTGAGTGTCATTATCGGACCTAACGGCTGCGGTAAATCAACTTTATTAAAAACCCTTAGCCGTATTATGCAACCGCAGTGTGGTGAAATTCGATTGGATGGTAAGGATGTTTTCCACGCTAAACCTAAATGGGTTGCTCGGCAGCTCTCATTATTAGCGCAAGGCGCGGTTATCACAGAACCATTGACTATCTATGAACTCGTTTCACGCGGTCGTTATCCTTATCAATCTTTTTTCTTACAGTGGTCAACTGAAGATGAACGGGCGGTGCATGATGCGTTAAAGGCGGTAGATCTTTGGCCTATGGCACAAAAATTAGTCAGTGAATTATCAGGCGGTCAACGTCAGCGTGTCTGGTTTGCGATGACACTTGCTCAGCAAACTCCGATCATTTTATTAGATGAGCCAACAACCTATTTAGATATTGCCCATCAAATTGAAATGCTTGATCTTTGCCAACGTTTGCATCAGCAAGGGAAAACGTTAGTTTTGGTATTACATGATATTAATCTGGCTTTACGTTATGCCTCACGCCTAATTATGATGAAAGAGGGGCAGATCTATGCTGAAGGCAAACCTGAAAAAATTATTACCGAACAGAATATTAAAAATGTATTTGGTTTAGCATGTCGCATTATTTCAGATCCTGAATCGGGTAAACCACTAATTATTCCAAAATATAAAACCAATAAATAATCGACAAGATATTTTATTACATTTTGTATTGGCAATATAAAATTGGAGAATATGGCATGGGAAATAAAAATAATGATAGTTCCATAGCTATTATACCTAAAATTGAAATAGCAGATATTACTAAGTTATTTGATAGTAAATTTAGCCATTTTAATTCTTCATTTAAAGTGAATGAAGAAAATATATCTACCAACTGTATGGAATTTTATCAATGGTCAAAGGAAAAACAGTTTTTATCATTAATGGCTCGTTATCAATATGAATATTATGGTAATAGTAGCCAGAATGCTAATCAGAAGGGGCTGTATTCTTTATGGGCTCAATGGTATTTTGGTTTAGTGATTCCGCCTATGATGTTGATGCTATTAGAGTATCCCCAGGCGATTAATACAAGTTATCATCGTGTTAGCGTTGAATTTCATGCTAGTGGTAGGCCTAATATTGTTTATTATCAGCTAGCATGGATGGTAAAACCTTTATCTTTATTAGAGCGTTATCATGATCTATTGCAGCAGCATATTATTCCAGTATGTAAGAAAATAGAATTTTATCGTGGTATCAATGGCCGTTTATTATGGAATAATATTGGCTACATAATGTATTGGTATTTAATGAATTTTAAAGAAAAGCTAGACGCTAATCAGTATAATAGTTTAATTAATATGCTTTTTTTTGAAAAAAAAATGTTAAATAACCAAGATAACCCGCTTTATCATACCGTTATTATTAGAAATAATATTATACAACGGCGTAGCTGCTGTCAGCGAAACAAATTACCAGGCGTAGGTAATTGCCATGATTGCCCTCTTGAGACGATGGCATCAATTTAATTTATTAAATTTACTGCTTATTTAAAATAAAAAATAATTATTTGTTTGTTTTGTACAGTTTTATTAAATGATTAATGTAAGGCATTTAATCTATTTAAAATAATGTTGAGCAATTATCTTAGATAATTACTATACAAGAGTAAGGATATACAATGCCTATTGAAGTTAAAACGTGTGTTGAATTACCATCAACAACAACTTCTTTTATAAAGGAGGACTATTTTAAAGAAAGCCATTTTTATTCATATTTCTTTAATCGTGATAATGCACAATGTTATTTTGATAATGCTTATGACGTCATAATTAAGATAAAAAAAATATTGCAGCAAACACAAATTCCATTTAGTGGAATATTACCTTATGATTTATCTCAATTATTTTCTAAAGTAAATCTAGATAATCCATTATCTTCTTGGTCATCAGTTTTAGCAGAATTAAACCGGCTTTATATTAAAGATGCGGTTTATTTTCATCATCCAAAATATGTTGCTCATCTAAATTGCCCATTAGTCTTACCCGCAGTGATCGCCGAAATGTTGATTGGTGCCATTAATTCATCGATGGATACTTGGGATCAAAGTGCAGGAGCAACCTTAATTGAACAAAAAGTGCTTGCTTGGACGGTGGATAAGCTGGGTTTAGGTAAGGGTGCAGATGGCATTTTTACCAGTGGTGGAACGCAATCCAATTTTATGGCAATGCTACTGGCTCGTGATTGGTTTTGTCATCAGCGCGATCGACAACATAAAAATTTGATCCATGGCTTACCGGAAGATTTTCGCAAGTTACGCATATTAACATCATCGGTCAGTCACTTTAGTACCCAAAAAGCAGCAGCTATGTTAGGGCTCGGTTATCAAGCTATTATTTCAGTGCCCCATGATGATAAATTCTGTATGTCGATTGAGGCACTGGAAACGAGTATTCAACAGTGCCTGGCTGAAGGAAATATCCCGTTTGCGGTGGTAGCTACGGCGGGGACGACTGATTTTGGTAGTATTGATCCCCTCCCCGCTATTGCCAATCTAGCCAAGCAATATGGTTTGTGGATGCATGTTGATGCGGCGTATGGCTGTGGATTATTAGTCTCATCGCGTCATTCTCATTTACTTCAGGGAATAGAACAGGCTGATTCGGTTACTATCGATTATCACAAAGCATTTTTCCAGCCAGTCAGTTGTGGTGCCTTTTTTATTAAAGATCGGCAGCACTTTTGTCATTTAACCTATCATGCCGATTATTTGAATCCGTTAAGTGCTGAACAAGAACAGATCCCCAATTTGGTAAATAAAAGTATTCAGACAACCCGCCGTTTTGATGCCTTAAAAATGTGGCTGACCCTGAGAATGATGGGGGCGGAGCAATTGGGTAGGGCATTTGATAAAGTATTGGATACAGCACAAATTGCTTATCACTTAATGGTAGCAAATTCCCATTTTGAAGTTGTTCATCAACCCGTGCTCAGTACGTTAGTTTTTCGTTTCATACCGCCGCAATCTCTGTCACAAGAAAAAATTGATGATCTTAACGCTAACATTCGTAAGGCCTTGTTCCGAGAAGGTGAAAGCATTATTGCCGCTACCAAAATTAACGGGCGACAATACTTGAAATTTACCTTTCTTAATCCATTAACGGAACGTCAACATTTGGTAGAAATAATGAATAACATTATTCAGCATGGCAATTTCTTATTGACATAGTAAGCGTTTACTAACAAGACATCAGGTAAATAAATAATTATTACCGTTTTTAAACGGAGCAATTTTGTTAGGAGTTATTATGACAACCAGGATTTATGATTTTATCGCGATTGGTATTGGCCCCTTTAATCTGGGATTGGCCTGTCTGGTTCAACCAATAAAAGAGATCAATAGTCTGTTTATTGATCAGAATGCAGCTTTCGATTGGCATCCTGGAATGATGTTGGAAAACTCCTCGATGCAGACACCATTTATTGCCGATTTAGTGACTTTAGCCTCACCCAGTCATCCATTAAGTTTTCTAAATTATATCAAACAAAAAGGACGCATTTACTCATTTTATATTCGGGAAAATTTCTTTTTATTGCGCAAAGAATATAACCAATATTGCCAATGGGCAGCAGAGCAATTATCCAATTTGCGTTTTAATTTGCGCCTAGAAAATATTAAGTATGATCCATCGCTGGATTGCTACACCTTACATTGTGGTGATACGGTAACGGGACAGTGCCATCAGTTTTGCTGCAAAAAACTCGTATTAGGAACTGGCCCTTCACTTTATGTACCGAAATGTTGCCAGCCATTTGAAGAGCAAATAGTACGAACTGATAACTATCTGGCTAATAAAGCCAGTTTACAGCAAAAGAAATCAATTACTATCATCGGTAGTGGCCAGAGTGCAGCAGAAATTTTTTATGATTTGCTCAGTCAAATTGATATCCATGGTTATCAACTGAATTGGGTAACGCGCTCACCACGTTTCTTCCCGTTAGAATATAGCAAATTAACGTTAGAAATGACTTCACCGGAGTATGTCGATTATTTCCATAACTTATCAGACACCGTACGTGATGAACTCAATCGTAGCCAAAAATCCCTCTACAAAGGAATTAATAGTTCACTTATCAATGACATTTTTGATCTGATGTATTGCAAACGGTTGAATGGCAAGCTGCCTGTGGCATTACATACCAACAGTGAATTAAAACACCTACAGTATGATCATGAAAAACAACAGCTGGTATTAGATTTATGTCAACAAGAGCAACAAGCGGCATTTTCACTGGCAAGCGAAGCTGTTGTATTAGCAACGGGTTATCAATATCAAATACCTAAATGTATTGATGGTATTCGTGACCAGATCCGTTGGGATAAGTTCGGACGCTATGACGTACAACGTAATTACAGTATTGATTATCATAATCGCATTTTTGTGCAAAACGCCGAACTTCATACTCATGGATTTATTACGCCAGATCTTGGCATGGCCTGTTATCGTAATTCTTATTTAATTAAAGAAATTACTGGCAAAGAACACTATGCAATAGAGAATAGTATTGCATTCCAGCAGTTTGGCGTAGCGCAAGAAGGAGTCAATTAATGTCTGTTGCAGCTATGGCGTCGTTTAAAAAAACAGTCACTGATGTCGGTACATTTTCAGTACAGCCACTGGATCTAAATGAAGATATTAGCATTATTAGCCAATGGGTTAATCGCAATTATGCGCATTATTGGGGAATGCAAAATTATACTTCGCAACAAGTGAAAAAATTTTATCAAGATCTCTTAATCCGTCAGCCTAATTCGGTATTTACTGGTAGTTACCAGGGGAAAAAAGTGTTTTTACTCGAGTGTTATTGGGCACAAGATGATTTTATCAGTCAACACTATAGTGCCGACCCAGGTGACATGGGAATGCATATTTTGGTTGCGCCACCAGAGGAAAAAATCAACCAGTTTACTTGGGGTGTTTTTCAAACCGTTATCGCTTTTATTTTCAACAACCCTGCGGTTAAGCGAATTGTTGTTGAGCCTGATATTCGTAATACAAAAATTCATCGGTTGAATATAAAAGCGGGTTTTATTTATGAAAAAACCGTGCAATTAGTGAATAAGATAGCTGGCTTAGCATTGTGTACCAGAGAACAGCATCACATCGCTTTGCAATCAGCGCAATTAATCAAATTTTCTCCGCCCGATAATCCTTTTGTACGGCATTTATATCCGCAGGTTTGGCAAAAAGTACATCGTTTACAGGTGAGAAAAGCCATTTCTGAGTTTGCTCATGAGTGTTTATTATCGCCAAAACAATTAACAGAAAAAATCGATCAAGATGGTTATCACTATTATCGTTTGGATAATGACGAATATGGCGTACAGTATTATTTTCGTGCGCGACGATTAGCGTTAGATCATTGGTTGATTGATGCTGACTCGCTGCAAAAAATGCACACAGAGAATTGGGCCGAACTCGACTTTATCCGTTTCATTATTGAATTTAAACACCAGCTTGGGATCAGTGATAGTGTTATGCCAACTTATCTGGAAGAGTTGATGAGTACACTACATAGTTGTGCATTTAAATATCATCGTAGCGGTATTGCCGTAGATAGTTTAGTCAATGCTGATTTTCAGACAATTGAGGCTGAAATGATGGAAGGGCACCCAGTTTTTATCGCGAACAATGGCCGGATTGGCTTTGATGCACAGGATTTTCAATGTTTCAGTCCTGAATCAGCGGCAGGTATCCACTTAATATGGTTAGCTGCCCATAAAAGTATGGCCCAATTTGCCTGTATTGAGCAGCTAAGCTATCAACAGCTAATTGAGCAAGAGTTGAGTCAACAGGAGATAATTGACTTTAACCACCAATTGATTTTGCTTGGATTGGATCCGCAGGAGTATCTATTGATGCCATTTCATCCATGGCAGTGGCAAAATAAATTACCGTCTATCTTTGCCCATGAGCTTGCTAGTCAAAAACTAATCTATTTAGGCCTAGGCAAAGATTGTTATCAGGCCCAACAATCAATACGGACGTTATTTAATCGCAGCCAACCTCAGCGCTATTATGTAAAAACTGCGTTATCTATCTTGAATATGGGATTTATGCGCGGTTTGTCTCCCTATTACATGGTAACCACACCAGCGATTAATGATTGGCTATGTGATCTGGTGCAACAAGATGCTGTTTTACGCCATTGTGGTTTTCGGTTATTACGTGAAGTTGCCAGTATTGGTTTTAGAAATCATTACTATGAACAAGCGATCCAGAGCGATACCCCTTATAAAAAAATGATGGCGGCACTATGGCGAGAAAATCCCTTACCATTGATTGGCAGCAAGCAGAAATTGATGACTATGGCGGCATTATTACACCATGATCAACAGGGCAACGCTTTCTTACCTGCCCTAATTACGGCATCAGGCATCTGCGCTGATGAATGGATCAAACGCTATCTGGACTGTTACTTATTACCCCTCTTACACTGTTTATATGCTTATGATTTAATGTTTATGCCACATGGTGAAAATATTATTCTAGTGCTAGAAAATCATATTCCACAATCTATTTTTATGAAAGATTTGGCAGAGGAAGTGTTGGTGATGGATCCAAAGGCGGATTTGCCAGCAAAAGCGAGTCGGATAAAAGTTAGTATGCCAGAACAGATGAAAACACTAACTATTTTATCGGACGTGTTTGATGGTGTCTTTCGCTATATAGCAGCAATTCTTGATGAACAAACTGGTTATGCCCAACAAAAGTTCTGGCAGGCGGTAGCGAATTGTATTTTAGATTATCAATCGGCGCATCCAGAATTTACTCAGCAATTTAAACGTTATCCTCTATTTACGCCTACCATCAAACGTTGCTGCTTAAATCGATTACAAATTGCTAACAATCGTCAGATGCTGGATTTGTTGGACCCAATGCAAAGTTTGCAATTTGCTGAAGATTTGATTAATCCTATCGCTGAGTTTGCTCAATAGATTGCTGATTTTAGTGAATAACAACCTCACTGATGAAAGTGGGGTTTTTTTGTTAAAATTATGCTAAGTTAGATCAATTTGATGATATTAGTTTATTTTGCTCTAAGTACAACAGTCAGGTAGTGAAACTTTTTTACTTACCAGTAATATAGGAATAAAAATGAATAAAATAGCTTTATCATTGTGTCTATTAAGTTTTTTTTGTTCTGCGAAAGGGATTACCCATCAACAATTAGCTGACCTATGGCAATCACCAGAGAAGGAAGCCAAACAGCTAGTTGAAAACATGAGTTTTGAAGAAAAGCTAGGACAGATGTTAATGTTGGGTTTTCGCCATTGGGGGATTGATGCGGAAAAAAATGCTTTGGCAATGACCAAACTCAATCCAGAAATCGCCAACATTATTCACCATTATCATTTAGGTTCAGTGATCTTATTTCGAGATAATTTAATTGACTCGCCTCAAACGGTAAACCTGATTAATGCGTTGCAACAGGCGCGTAGCAACTTGCCACTATTTATTAGCGTTGACCAGGAAGGTGGTTATGTCACACGATTGAGGGTAGGGACTGAAATGCCGGGTAATATGGCATTAGGTGCAACGCGTTCTAAACAACTGAGTGAATTAGTTGGTATGATCCATGGTTATGAACTTACGCATTTAGGATTTAATTTTAATTTTGCGCCCGTGGTCGATATCAACAATAATCAAAATAATCCTATTATTGGTGTCCGTTCTTATTCTGATCGGCCACAGTTGGTGGCTGAAATGGCCAACGGTTATATTCAAGGAATTCATCGCTATGCTGTTTTAACAGCAATTAAACATTTTCCAGGCCATGGTAATGTGACTGCTGATAGCCATTTATCCTTGCCAACGATTAATATTAGTCAGCAACAATGGCGTAAATTTGAATTACTCCCGTTTATGCATACCATGCGAAATACCGATGCTATCATCACAGCGCATATCGTGATGCCGGCATTAGATAACCATAAATTAACTACCCTAGATAATCAGCGAGTTGGTGTGCCGGCAACCCTTTCTAAACCAATATTAAGCGGGATATTACGCAATAAATTGAACTATCAAGGTTTAATTATCACCGATGCCATGGATATGGGCGCTATTGCCAATAACTTTGATAGTAACTGGGTGGTTAAACAAGCCATATTGGCGGGCAATGACATCATTTTAATGCCATTAAAAATTACTGCTATTGAGGATGTAACTAAACTGGAACAGCTCTATCACTATTTAAAAACGGAAGCGCAAAGCGATCCTGAATTAAACCGTCGCATTAGCGAATCAGCTTACCGGGTTGTATTTAGTAAGTTAAAAAATAGAATTTCCGCACAAGATAAGTCTGCTCAGCGAGCACAACAAGTTGTTGCAGCAAAAATAGATAAAGATATTGAGAATATGGTGGCAGACAATGCCATCACATTAATAAAAAATAGTAACATACTGCCGTTTCAGTTAAAAAATAATAATAAAATTGTTATTTTTTCCGATGAAAAAGCACGTAATCAATTAATTAAAAAACATTTACTCTCTATTGCTGATGAGTTAAATATCAATATGGCTACCCAAGATGATGTGGTTACCATGATGGCGGATGATAAAACTGAGCAGCAATTTACGACAAAAATGCAAAATTCAGATCTCATTATTTTAGCCACTTATAATCTTAAAAACGCTCCCATTAATGCCCAGCGAATACTCAATGTTGCTAATCGTAATGCTATTCCAGTGGTCGTGATATCGACCAATAATCCTTATGATATTGCTTATTTGCGTGGCGTGAAAGCCAATATTGCCATTTATGGTATTACGGGTTTTGATGAAACTGATAAAAATAGAAATAACTTAGAAACCAACATCCGTAGTGGACTAAGAACGCTATTTCTCACCCCCAACAAGCGCTTAATGAATTCACCGACAGGTAAATTGCCGGTTGATATCAAAACGCCTAATTTAGAGCGTATCCTCTATCCTTATGGATATGGTTTAGCTTATTAAAAATATTTCCGCAACCCACACCTTGATAAGTGTGAGTCAAAACAGAGTCAGGAATCGGGTAGGGTTTTTATATTGGACCATTAAGAAAATGCATTATTAAACTCTCTGAAAATATTCCGTTATTCTTATTACAATATTCCGTTATTCTTATTACAAAGCGCGGTAGCGCAAAAATGGTCATGCGCAAGGATAACCGATGTAAAGCGGTTATCTGTTGTCGCTATCGCTTTGTCTTCTAAACTAGGCGATTACCTTTTCGCCGTTTAACCACTAACCCTAACAACACTTGCCTATTTCTGACCTAATTTTTTTCTATCTGCCGCTGGTATTTAAGCAAAAAAGGCCTTGTTTTTAGCAAAATGTCTGAATTTTATCCAGTACAGCAGTTTCGGAGTTTAAAGCTATCGAGAGTTTTGTTGAGTTAGCTTATTATGATCAAAAAATTAACATTAGTTGGGTAAAAGTAACAAATAATCTGTCTGTAAAATAAATATGCCATCACTTATAAAGTAGCACCGATGGGGTCAAATCTGTTTATCGGGCTGATAAAAGCAAGCAGCAAGTGGGCGATATTGATTGCTGATTTGGTGGGCATATCTGTTAAGTGACGGAAAAGACGAGAAGCGAAGTTAGGGTTTTGCAATCAAAGGGTGGTGAACCTTTTGGCACAGGGAAAGTAACAGATAAAGCCAAACCTGCTAGCAATTAAAAGCAGGTAATAAGCGTAGAATTAACAAACTAACAATAAATGTTTTTCTCATCATCTGCTTTTGCTGGGAGTAACAAGATGAAGGTATTCGCGAGACAGTTAAGAGTTAGCATGTGGCGCACAATAATGCTTTTGTTCAGCAGCGTCTGGCTGGTGGCCTGTACTGAATATTAGTATCTACCGGCCGATTGATATAACCCGCGCCGGCCAATCGGTTAAGGTTGAGTTTGAAATTAAAAAGCAGGGGGATTATCAGTTTGCCTTGTTGTTTGAGACCGGGGAGGGACATGATGAAATGGAAAGGAGATTTGAATTGTTTGGAGCTATTGACAAGGCTGGGGTGGTAATTCCGGTTTCGCTGCGGATCGTTAAGGATGGTCAGGTTTTTTTTGATGAGGAAATCAACACTAAAGGAACTGGTTGGGGACGAGCTTTTTATTATGAAGGAAGAAGGATAAATACCGCAGCAGTTCGAGAAATTAAACTATTGCCATTATCTCCCGGTCGTTACTCGGTGGTGATTACCACGCTGGAAGATGTTGCGCTGTTTAACGGGATCGAGAGTTTTGTTCACGTCACCTATTTTGATCCTAAAATTTAACCGAAGTGTTCTGTCAACAAGGAAGTAAAATATGGATAAAAAATATACCGTCAAAGTGGCACCGATGGGCGCCAAATATATTTATCAGGCTGATAAGAATGGGTACAAGGCCGGGGAGATACTTTCTTCATCGGGCGGCCATATGTGGTATGTGATGGTTTTAAGACGCTTAGATACTCATGGTGATAATGGTTATTTGTGGTGTAAATGGATTCAGTTGTAGTAACCAAGGCAATCCAATATCTGTTATTTCATTTCTTCTGGATTAGCATAATATTTCTTTAACAACCCATCATGCTTTAAATTGCTCGAAAATTGTTCTACTTGGGCATTATTCTAGCCAGCATCTAAGTCAGCTTGGCGCTTTTTGCTCTTATCGTTTTTCAGTAAAGATGGATTTTGTCCATAAGTATTTTGTCTTTGTCAGCCACTGTGAAAAACCCCCGCCTTACACCCTTCATACCCTTGCGCCGTTTAACCACTAACCCCAACTGAGCCTGCCTATTTTTGCCCTAATTTTGTTTCTATCTGTCGTTGGTATTTAAGCTAAAGGCCTGGTTTTAACAAAATGTCTGAATTTTATCCAGTACAGCAGTTTCGGAGTTTAAAGCTATCGAGAGTTTTGTTGAGTTAGCTTATTATGATCAAAAAATTAACATTAGTTGGGTAAAAGTAACAAATAATCTGTCTGTAAAATAAATATGCCATCACTTATAAAGTAGCACCGATGGGCAAATTTGTTTATCGGGCTGATAAAAGCAAGCAACAAATGGGCGATATTGATTGCTGATTTGGTGGGTATATCTGTTAAGTGGCGGAAAAGACGAGAAGCAAAGTTAGGGTTCTGCAATCAAAGGGTGGTGAACCTTTTGGCGCAGGGAAAGTAACGGATAAAGCCAAACCTGCTACTAATTAAAAGCGGGTAGCAAGCCAGCGTAGAATTAACAAACTAACAGTGAATGTTTTCTCATCATTTGCTTTTGCTGGGAGTAACAAGATGAAGGTATTCGCGAGACAGTTAAGAGTTAGCATGTGGCGCACAATAATGTTTTTGTTCAGTAGTGTCTGGCTGGTGGCCTGTACTGAACATATTAGTATCTACCGGCCGATTGATATAACCCGCGCTGGTCAATCGGTTAAGGTTGAGTTTGAAATTAAAAAGCAGGGGGGCTATCTGTTTGCTCTGTTATTTGATAAAGGGGGAGATTATGAAGAAGTGCTTAGGCGGCTTGAGTTATTCCGTGGCATTGATAAGACCGGGGTGATAATTCCCATTTCGCTGCGGATCGTTAAGGATGGTCAGGTTTTTTTTGACGAGATAATCAATACGCAGGGAACTGATGGAGGGCTGGCTTTCGATTAACAGGAGAGAAGGCTAAATACCGCCGTGCGGGATATTAAATTCTTTTCGTTATCTCCCGGTCGTTATTCGGTGGTGATTAGCACACTGGAAGATGTTGCGCTGTTTAACGGGATCGAAAGTTTTGTTAACGTCACCTATTTTGATCCTAAAATTTAACCGAAGTGTTCTGTTAACAAGGAAGTAAAATATGAATAAAAAATATACCGTTACCTATAAAGTGGCACCGATGGGAGCCAAATATATTTATCAAGCCGATAAGGAGAAGCATAAGGCGGGCGATATTGATTCCTCCGTTGGCGGGCATATGTGGTATGTGTTAAGTGACGGCAAAGGCGAGGAGCTAAGTTATGGTTTTGAATCAAGGCTTGGCGAACCTTTTGGCGAAGGGTGGGTAACGGATACTGACAATGCTGCTTACCAACAGACCTCTTATGAAGTCACCCTGACCTTAAGCAAAGAGCAGTATTATAAATTAAAAGAGTTTTCAGAAACACCAGAATCAGGCGGATTTGATCCTGCCAAATATAGCGTGCATGCCAACAGTTGTGTCGATTTTGTCTATTACTCCTTAAACTCCATTGGCTACAACGGTCAGCGTTTTGAAGGCAATCTGTTGCCTAATCATAACCCGGCCTCTTTAAAATCGATGTTAATAACAAAGGGGGCATTTATTATTCGGGATGATCTGATCCGTAATGGGGATAAATACGAAAAAAGAATTCCTAATATTACGATGAATACGCCGCCCTGGCTTATGCCGATCAGTAGTAACGGCCCGCTGCCTATCCCGCCGAAAAGTATGATTAAGATTGATATTAATCCTACGCCAAAACCGCAGCAACAGATCCAGGCTGAAAACCAAGCGCAGCAGAATGTGAGCAATGGCTATATTCAAAATAGCCCGACCCACAAGATATCTGCCAATGGCGATATACTTAGTAAAACCGACTTCAGCTCTTCTCAGATGGCCAGTTTGGCGACCGGCGGCATTCGACCCGGTGCGGTACAACTGGATACCAATGTCCGACCGAATGCTTATCTGTCCGAGTTCTATAAACCATCCCTCTTTAGCTCCGGCAAACCCTATTTCCGCCCCGGTGATACCTGTAAACTGGACGTCGGTCTACAAAACGCTGCCATGTTGAACGGTTTATCCGCACGGACAACCTTCAATACCTATGTTGACCCACTGTTACTGGATTTGAGTGGTCAGGGCGTGCACATGACCGACATGCGCGACGGGGTGTTATTCGATATGGATCACAGTGGCACGCTTAAACGTACCGGTTGGGCAGATAGGCAAACTGGCATACTGGTGATTGACGATGGCAGCGGTCAGATAAAAAATGTCAGCCAAATGTTCTCTGAGTACTATGGTGGTCGCGCCGGTGGCAACGGGGCGGCGGGCGAAAAAATATTTGCCGATGGTTTTGCCGCCTTGGACAGTGAAGATAGCAATAAAGATGGCGTGATTGATAAGCGTGATCCTATCTGGCAGCAGTTACGGGTTTGGCTTGACGTTAGCCACGATGCCAAAGTTGATGCGGGAGAGCTCAAGACCCTGACTGAACTGGGGATCAGTCAGATTAGTGTTCGGTCAGCCAGTAAAAGCGAAGTCCGTGACGGTAACCGGGTGGTTGCCAGTGGATCGTTTATGATGCAAGATCAGACGCGGGAAATGTTAGCGGTTGACTTTGTCGCTGATCCGGTCAGCAACACACTAACGACTCAAGGACTGGGGACACGGGTGACTTCGACTTTTAACCATATCACGACCACGGCTTACGCTAGTCATAGTGACAGCGCGCAAACGCTGGATGCAGATAAATTGGGTGTCAGCAACCTGTATGGCGGCAGTGGTGATGACCAGTTAATTGCCGCTAAAACAGGCAGTTGGCTGGTGGGTGGTGCTGGCAGTAATACCTATGTTGGTGGTGCGGGTAACGATGTTTTTGTTATCAGCGCCTCTGACGATAGCAAAAATATTCATGGTAACGGCGGACAGGATATGGTCATTATCACCGGTAACCAAGGTATGATATTAGATATGGATCAAGCTGGTTTAACGATTGCTGAAGGTGGCAGTGGCGATGATACCATCATCAGTGGCGGGCCTAATGGTGTCTTTATGAAAGGCGGCTCTGGTCATTCGACCTTGATAGGTGGCATGGGTGATGATGTGCTGGTCGGTGGCAGTGGGCATAATACCTTGATTGGCGGGAGCGGTAAGTCGGTTATCTATGCCGGACCTAAAGGGGATAAAATTTATGCCTCCAAAGGCGGCAGCATTATATATGCTGGTGGCGGAGCGGATATGATTTTCGGCAGTGTCGGCGATGATGTTATTGAGGTTGGCCATGGGAATGCCATGATTGATGGCGATGAGGGGATTAATATCGTCAGCCTGCATGGTAATCACGGTGATTATCGGATCACTCGAACCGACAATGGCTATCAAATCGCTGATAAGGTTGCTGGGCGTGATGGCACGGTAACGCTAAAGAACATACACAAACTCAATTTTGCCGATATTTCAGCGGTTGACTTACAAACGCCGAATGCGATGCCTGTCGAGGATGTTCTCACCCATGACAAGGAGGGTAAGGTTTTTTCTCGTACTCGTACGCATCTGATTTCGGCCTCCACTCTATTGGCTAACGATCAGCGTCTTAACAGTCAGGGTAACTTAAGTATCACCCATGTTGGCGATGCGATCGGTGGCAAAGTCACTCTTACCAGCCAGGGCGATGTTTCGTTTACCCCGGATGCGACTTACTCGGGTCTGATTAGTTTTAAATATGGCGTCACTGATGCTGCTGGTAACCCTTCGGCATCAGTCATGGACTTAGCGAGCGGCAAAACTGCGCCGATGCGGGCGGTTGCTACGCTACTGACGCCGGAGGTGCCGCTTGATCCATTGGCCGCTCAACAATGGTATCTGAGTGATGCCAATATTTTACCAGTTTGGCAGGATTACACTGGTAAAGGGGTGCGCATTGGTCAGTTCGAGCCAGGTGGTCAGTTTGCCACTGCGCCGGAAATTTTTGATATTGCTCACCCTGATCTGGTCGCCAATGTCGATAAAAGCTGGCAGCAGACTCATCAGACTAACGGAACCATGCCGGAGATGGTTTCCAACCATGCGACAATGGTAGCGGGTGTGATGGTGGCAGCGAAAAACGACAAAGGTGGCGTAGGGGTTGCCCATGGTGCTACTTTAGGCGGCTATTATCTGGCTAATGACGGTGCCGACTTAGCAGGACTGGGACATATGTCCAATTTTGACATTGCCAACAATAGTTGGGGATTTGCCAACGATTTCGCCCTCAGTAATTTCCCGGATGGCAGTATAAGTACGGCGGCGTCGCTCAGTGTGAATGCGCAATATGCGGCGGCTAATGGTCGTGGTGGATTGGGGACGGTTATTGTGACCTCCGGCGGTAATAATCGGGCGGCAGGTGGCAGCGCGCAGGGATCATTGACCAACAATAACCGTTTTTCTGTCCAGGTGGGGGCTATCAATGCTCAAGCTGATTTGTCGACATTACACATAGGCTCCTCGCCGTTCTCGAATCCGGGCGCCAGCTTACTGATCTCCGCCCCTGGAAGCAACGTGGTGTCGACCAGCCATATGCTGAAAACGGAACGGGGTTCCACTTTTGGCAATGATTATACCAGCATGCAAGGTACCAGTTTTGCGACGCCGATAGTCTCCGGCATTGTGGCGTTGATGCTAGATGCTAACCCGAACCTTGGTTATCGGGATGTACAGCAGATCCTTGCTCTGTCCGCGCGTAAAATTAACGACCCCACGACCAAATGGCATGACAATAAAGCGCAGCACTGGAATGGCGGCGGAATGCATACCAGTCATGATTATGGTTTTGGTGCCGTTGATGCCCGCGCGGCTGTCCGTCTGGCTGAATCTTGGATGACACAAAGCACTGCCGCTAACGAGTATGTTTACAGTGCCTCCAGTGATAAGCTTGGAAAAACCTTGGCCGCCGGCAAAACGCTGACCTCATCGATTGCGATGCAAGCGGGGCTAAATATTGAACATATTGAAATCGATTTTGATGCCGATGTGGGTCGTCTTGGCGATCTGACGCTCAAACTGATCTCGCCTGATGGCACGCAGAGTGTATTACTTGATCGTCAGGGCAAAATCCCAACCGGTATGCCGGGCGCTAGTACCAGCGATAAGGGCAGCAGTCAATCGGGCAGCTTCAGATATCGTTTTATGTCAACCCATGATTTTGCTGAAAACTCAGCCGGTAACTGGACTTTGCAGATGACCAGTGAGAGCTCAGGTTTGCCGGTCACCTTAAAATCCTGGTCGTTACGTTTGTACGGTAGTAAAAGCACGCCAGATAATACTTACTTTTACACCGATGAGTATGCTCAATTGGTCAGCGATCAAGCTAGTCGCGCTATACTGGATGATACTGTCAATGGCGTCGTCGGCGGACGTAATACCCTTAATGCGGCTGCGGTTGCGAAAGATACGTCAGTTAACTTATTGACAGGCGTTGCTAGTATTGGTGGACGCGAGTTGAATATCAACCGTCCGGCAGAAATCCAGAATATCATTACCGGTAATGGCAATGATACCCTGGTGGCAGGGAAAATGGATGCCTTGCTTAATGGTGGTCGCGGGAATAATAGCTTAACGGGCGGTGAGGGAAAAGACTTCTTTGTCGTTCATCGTCGCGCTGCAGGCAGTGATGTTATCGGCAATTTCGAGGCTGTTCGTGGAGAGATCGTTAATCTGGTTGGATTTGGTGGCAAAAAATTTACTGATTTGCGGCTAACTCAACAAGGGGAGGATGTTAAAGTTGACTTGGGTGATAGACAGAGTGTTACCTTAAAAAAACAGACTGTTGCAGGGATCAGTGCTAAGAATTTCAATTTCCAGCCCACTTTTGTTGCGCCAGCTACTTATACCAGTAGCCATGCTGCTGCGATCCAATCACAAGCAGCTCTGGGGACGGTGCTTCTCAAAGGTGGTGGTGATGGGATCCATTTTAATCTTGATGCGCAAGGGCAGATGAAATTTAGTCTGGCTGGAACCATTTATAGTCGTGATAGTGCAGCATCAGATGTATTTGTGGTAGAAGCCCAGCAGGGCATTAATGATTACCAGAATGCATTAAGAGGATTTCGGCACGGTATTGATAAAATTGACTTGCGCCAAGTTGGCATCAGTGATTTTAGCCAACTGATTATTGTTAAGAATAATCGTGCGACCATCAATGGGTTATCGCAGATCCATGGTGTTGATGTTTTCTTAAAAGGCGCAAATGGCCCCGACGCGAATGTGAAGCTACTGTATCTTGATACCCTGGATGTTGCTCAGCTTGATGCCAACGATTTTCTTTTTGCTAAGCCGACACCGGCGCTGGTACCGACGGTAGAACCTGTGGTAGTGCCATCACCTGATCAGTTGACCGTTATTGAGCAAGATCCGTTGACAGCGAACACGTCTGAGCCGGATCAAGCAGATAGTGCGCGCAGGCGTAGAAGTATTGAGCCGCCTGCAATAGTTAACAGGCCGGAAAATGATTTTGCTGTGCAACCTACATTGCTATCGCCTGATCTCTCGAGCAGTCGTCACCTTCAGTTGATAGATAGTGATGTTGAACACCTTGTTGAGTCCATGGCCTCATTTGAACCTTCAGAGCCTGATAGCGTCATGCTCAGTGTTGCTGGTGGACAATATAGGTTGCCGCCAGTGCTGTTCGCAAATGGACAATCGTCAATAAACATAAGAATGTAGCTTTTCATTTTCATCGACGCTTAGAGCCATCGCCGTTTTTGGCGTAGGATTTTGGGATTTTATGGAGCGTCTCCTTGGGCTTTGCCGCTATCAATATTTTGAATATTGTTGTCGGTAATATAGGTAGATTAGTTGCGCCGTACGCAATATATTAAAGGATATAGCATGCAGATAAAAGGTTTAATATAGTTAGGGATGGTAGCTGATTTTTTAGTGAGTGATGCGGCTAAAGATGCAGCATATGGTACTGCTCCTGGTTAACTTGACTAAGACCGCCAACAAGAAGTAAATATGGATAGTGATTGGTAAGGGTGTATGTTAACCGCAAACCCTGTTACTTAGTAGCTTAAACGCAACTATAAATCACAAAGTGATAAAGTTACTCAAAGATGAACTGGGCACTCAAGTTTCTAACCGGGCATTGGCATAGTTAGCTTCAATGCAGCTTGTTAGCAACGTGGTGCCCGGAGGCGGAATCGAACCACCGACACGAGGATTTTCAATCCTCTGCTCTACCGACTGAGCTATCCGGGCAACGGGGCGCATTAAACCTTATTCCACCCAAGTCGTCAATGTATTTCCGGTAAAAAACGCTAAATTATGCTTATTTGCTGTTTTTTTAAACCAAAATAATGACTCTCTTTTTTTGGCTTATTTTTTAATTTAAAGCATCATGCTTTCTGCATTTTGCCATCGTTAATATATCTTCTGCCAATAGCTTGGCGATCAAAACATCTGCAATATTTCGCTTAACCAGTAATTTGCTCAGACAACCCTCTAAAATCAGCTCCATTTGCTTAGCAACTTGTTCGCTGTCGTCAATATCTAATTGCCTTAGTAGCTCGAGGCTAAAATTAAATGACAATTGTTTTTGCTGTTCACTTAGTTGATGAATAGGATGCTCTGGATTGGGGAAAATACTACAGGCCGCGATAAATAGGCAGCCAGGAAAGCGATTATCGGTAACTTTTTGGGCTAACTGGTTATAACGGGCTAATAGTTTTTCTTCCGGCGAAAGTTTGTCATTCAGTTGTAGTTGTCGTTGCCAGGTTGCAATCTGTTGACTATGGTAGCGTAAACAATCATAAAGCAGCGCTTCATCATCTGGCCAAAATTGACGCGACTGATTAACGTCAACATTAAGTTTTTTTAGTAGGCTCTCTCTATTACCGCTAAGGCCCTGTTGTTCTAACAGTTGTAGTACCGAGTTCAGTACTTGCTCACGTTGCATGTCTATTTCCCTTGCTGTTGTGTAATTTTTTCTAGATGCTGATAAAACATTTTGCTATTCATGGAACCATAAACCCGGGAATTGGGTAATTCACTGCCCTTATCATCATAGAAAATAATAGTGGGTAATCCAAAGACATCGAGATATTGCAAAAGGGATTTTTGTTCAGCACTATTTTCTGTCACATTGGCTTGTAGTAATAACATATTATCCAGCTTACTTTTCACTTTAGGATCACGAAAGGTGTATTTTTCAAATTCCTTACAGGCGACACACCAGTCAGCATAAAAATCAAGCATAACAATTTTGCCACTATTATTGCTGATTGCTTGTTTGATTTCCTGCCAGTTTTTTACCTGTTTAAATTTTAAGTCTAACGGCTCTTGCGGAAGTGATATGGCAGACATTTGCCAAATTCCATTTTGTAGTGGCTGTGCTGCGATGATAGCTAATAGTAAAAATAACATCTGACCAATACGCGCCCAGCCGCTATGTTTCTTAAGTAATAGAATCAGTGCCCATATGCAGAATGAAGTCATTAATAAACTGGTTAAGCGAAGACTCCAGATCTCACCAAAAATTCGTTCCAGTAAGAAAATGGGTAATGCTAAGATCACAAAGCCAAAAGCTTCTTTAACATACTGCATCCAGGGACCGCTACGTGGAAGTAGTCGATGGCCAAATAATATTATGCCAATGAGTGGCAGCCCCATACCTAATGCATATAGATAAAGTGTTAAACCTCCTGTTAATATATTTCCGCTTTGGGCAATATAAAGCAAAATAGCACTAAGTGGCGCAGTGGTACAGGGAGAACAGATAAGTCCAGCCAGGGCACCCATAATGAATACACCAAAATAAGATCCCCCTTTTTGGTGGTCGCTCCAATTAATCAGTTTTGTTTGTAGTGAAGAAGGTAGCTGTAGGTTATAGAAACCAAACATGGAAAATGCCAGTAGAATAAATAGAGCAGAAATTATGATCAAAACATAGGGGTGCTGAAGTGCAGCTTGAAATGATAAACCGGCCGCTGCCACAATTAGCCCCAACAGCGTATAAGTGAGAGCCATTCCTTGCACATAACTAAAAGCTAACCAAAAGATCTTTGTTACACTTTTCGGGCGTTGCTTACCTAATATAATGCCTGAAATTAAAGGGTACATGGGTAAAACGCAAGGAGTAAAGGCAACACCAATACCGAATAGTAGTGCCCATAAAGGTGAAAAGGGTTGTTCTGTTTTTTCGTACGCCGTTTTATTCGCTGATGCGTTAGGATTTGATTGAACAAATTTACCGCTGGCTGGCGATTTTTTTGTGGCAACGACGGTGTTAAGAGGAATAATTATGGTTTCCGGTGGATAGCAGTAGCCGGCAGCCGCACACCCCTGATATTTCACTTCAATACTGGCTTGATCTGTGGCACGGATAATAGGAATATTAATAACTAAATTATTATAATAAACAACGGTTTTACCAAAAAATTCATCTTCATGATATTTTCCTTTTGGTAATTGATATTTACCGAGCTTGGCATGGCTGGGCTGAAATTTAATCTGTTTTTGGTAGAGATAATAGCCGGGCTGTATTTGCCAATTCAATATCAATTTGTATTCTTTTTGTTCAAAATCAAACAAGAAAGCTTGATCCGCAGAGAGCAAGCGATTCATTCCTCCGTTTTCAAAAATGGCATATGCTGTGGTTGATAAAAGGAATGTCCCACAAAGTAGTAGTAAGTAGCCTAAAACATGAAGACGTCTCTGCATAATGGATTTTAAAATAGGTGTTAAGTTTAAAATAAGATAATTATTGAACTATAACCTACTGTTTATGGATTGGAAAAGTTTTAGTGTCTAATTTTGCTTAAAGAATATTAATTATTACGATAAAAATTCAAGGACTTTAGGCCCTTGAATCATATTTTGGCAAAGTCAAAGGATGATGCTGCCAAACAAAAAGCCGAACAGGACGGATAAAGAAACTCCTATTGTGCCAGGAATAAAAAATGGGTGATTAAATACAAAACGACCAATGCGCGTCGTACGGGTATCATCCATTTGAACGGCAGCAACTAAAGTTGGATAGGTTGGTAAAACGAACAGACCAGAAACCGCAGAAAAAGAAGCAATAGCGGTTAATGGGCTGACGTTTAACGCTAATGCCATTGGCATTAATGCCTTAGCCGTTGCAGCTTGAGAGTAGAGTAGCGCAGAACAGATAAAAAATATCACCGCTAACATCCATGAATGATTATGAATAAGCTGGTCGGCAGTAGCTTTGATCCAGTCAATGTTAGCTTGGACAAAGGTGTCGCCTAACCATGCTACGCCTAAAATGCAGATACAGGCACTCATACCGGCTTTAAAGGTACTGGAATTTAAGATGGCCTCTGTTTTAACTTGGCAACTTAGGGTGATAAGGGTGGCTACACTTAACATAATAATCAGAATTGCATTGGTCGTATTCATTAGTGGTGTTTCAATTAGACCAAGGCTGGGGCTGTTAATCATGGCAAAAATAACCACACATATCAAGCCTAGCAAAAAAAATAACACTGACTTTTTCGCGCCAGCTTTAATTTTTTTAGCCTGACAGCCTCTTAATTCTACTAATCCGGCGGCTAAACGTTGCTGATAAATTTGATCATCAGCAAGTTTAGAATCAAAGCACCAAGAAATAATGAATGACATCATTACAATAGCTAAAAAAGTTGCCGGTAATAGAATGGCTAGTAAGCTAATATAGCTAGTGGTATGACTAACCATAGCCGGATTTTCCATAATTGAAGCGATATAGACCACCGCCGCAGAGATGGGTGATGCGGTAATGCCGATTTGTGCCGCGACAACCGCTGTTGATAAGGGTCGACACGGTTTAATCCCATTTTCTCTAGCAACTTCTGCAATAACCGGTAATGTTGCCAATGAAATATTACCGGTACCAACAAATAAAGTCAGAAAATAGGTCACGATTGGCGCTAAGATGGTAATGTATTTGGGATTTTTACGCAGTAGTTTTTCTGTCTGATCAACCAAATAATCTAATCCGCCGGCAATTTGCATGGCAGAGATAGCAGCGATAACCGCCATAATAATTGAAATAACATCATAGGGTATTGTTCCTGGTTTTACGCCTAACATTGCCAGCATCAAAACACCAAGTCCGCCAGCAAAGCCTATACCGATACTTCCTAGTCGTGCTCCCAGAAAGATGGCCAGCAGAACAATAATAAATTCTACGGCTAACATAATGTTTACTCCTTAATATAATTGATAATATTTTGTTTATTTTTTGTATAAACCTAAAGTAAAAGGCACGCTTCTTTACAGAGAGCGTGCCTTAAAAATTAAGACGAATTAATTTTTATAATTAACATGCTAATTTAATCATCATAGCGTTTCGCTTTATATTGAGGATTTTTTAGATTTTCAACAGAGAAAATATCGTCTAATTGCTCTTCTGTTAGTAAACCTCGCTCTAATACCACTATTTTAACATTTTTACCTGTTTCAGCGCATATTTTTCCGACGATATCGCCATTATGATGACCGATAAATGGATTAAGATAAGTAACAATGCCAATAGAATTAAAAACATATTTTTCGCAAATTTCTTTATTGACAGTAATGCCTGTAATACATTTTTCCAGTAAATTCCGGCAAGAATTATTCATTAATGAAATAGATTCAAAAATGGCTTGGCCGATTGCCGGCTCCATCACATTCAATTGCAATTGTCCTGCTTCTGCCGCGATAGTAACACACGTATCGTTGCCGATAACTTTGAAACAGGCTTGATTGACAACTTCGGGGATAACCGGATTGACCTTAGCTGGCATAATAGATGAACCCGCTTGCAACTCCGGTAGATTTATCTCTTTTAAACCAGCACGCGGGCCGGAAGAGAGCAGGCGAAGATCATTACAAATTTTTGATAGCTTAACCGCTAAGCGTTTTAGCCCAGCGTGTACTGTAATATAAGCACCACAGTCGGAAGTTGCTTCAATTAAATCTTCTGCCGGAATGCAGGGCAATTCCGTTACTTCAGCTAATTTTTTTACCACTAATTCTTGATAACCGGCAGCGGTATTGACTCTGGTTCCGATTGCGGTGGCACCCAGATTAACTTCGAGTAATAATTCACTAGCGCGATGTAAATTTTTTATTTCTTCTTTTAGTAATGTGGCAAATGCATGAAATTCTTGTCCTACAGTCATAGGGACAGCATCTTGTAATTGGGTGCGGCCCATTTTAAGAATATCTTTAAATTGGTTGGCTTTTTGTTCGAAACCCTCTTGCAGCAGGGTAATTGATTTAATTAAATTAGTAATAGAGTTATAAACGGCAATTCGAAAACCGGTTGGATAGGCATCGTTGGTTGATTGGCTTTTATTTAAATGGTCATTGGGATCTAAATATTGGTAGTCACCTTTTTTATGCCCCATTAATTCAAGACCAATATTAGCCAGAACTTCGTTAGTATTCATATTTAAAGATGTACCAGCTCCGCCTTGAAAGACGTCTACTGGAAACTGATCCATGCACCTGCCTTTATTCAAAATTTCGTCACAGGCATTAATAATTGCATCTGCTTGTTTTTGTGGAATGGTCTTTAATTCTTTATTTGCCATTGCCGCTGCTTTTTTTACCATTACCATTCCACGAATAAATTCGGGTACATGATTAATAGTTCGGTCGCTAATATAGAAATTCTCGATCGCACGCAATGTATGAATACCATAATAGGCTTCAGCAGGTACATCTCGTTTACCTAATAGGTCTTCTTCAGAACGGATACTTTTAGACATACAAACCTTCTTAAAATTAAATAGCGATTTACTAACTGAATATGTAATGTAATAGTAAAAATGAGATATATTAACGTCAGATTTGAAATTAATAACTAAGATTTTAATTATAACCGTGATATATATTCCGAAATAGTGGTAGAGTCAAAATATGGAATACTATATATGCATCTTAGTGAATTAAATATGATATGTGTGATCATATTCACATAACCCATTAAAAACATTAAAATTTTTTATCATTGAAAAATATATGATAGATCTGCATCATATAAGTATTAACGGTTTAAAAAGCAAATATTGTGATATTCGTTTTTTGAAGACAATTTATCTTGCTAAGTCAAGAGACTAGCCTTTTTTTGCAAATATTAGGAGAATTGTATGCGTTGGTTTCCATTCATACTTTTATGCCTGTTAATTTATATAGAAGCGGTTATTTTTGTTAGGGTTGCTGAGAGTATTGGTGTATTAACCACCTTAATATTAGTCGTTTTAACTTCATGCCTTGGCATTTCTTTAGTAAAAAGTCAGGGGATTAAGAACTTATTGTTAATACGTCAAAAATTAGCTGATGGTGAAAATCCAGCCGAGGAAATGATTAAGAATGTGGCCCTAGTTATTGCCGGCATTCTGTTAATTTTACCTGGTTTTTTTACTGATTTTTTGGGTTTGTTACTACTATTTTCTCCGATCCAAAAACTGATAGTCATGAAGCTTATGCCGTATATTCATTTTTATTCTGCCGGGGCAGCGAATGATAATTTCAACCGCCCTTCAAAAGGGCAGACTTATGAAGGTGAGTTTGATAGAAAATCTGATTCTCCACCCAACAGCATTAAACATGAAGACAAATTTTTTTAAAAATAAGATCATGATGATAAATGATGCTAACGATTTTGTTTTTTTAACTAGAAAGAAAAAATGAAAAATTTTTTGTATAGCCCCTTGAACTGATTTTAATTGACCCCATTTCGTCAAACAGGGTACTGGTTTAATAAGACATACTAGTATCATCCTTATTTACTTTATATGGATTTTATTTATAGGAGATCTATTAATGAAGATACGTCCATTGCATGATCGGGTTATCATCAAGCGTGAAGAAGTTGAAGCTAAATCTGCTGGTGGTATTGTGCTGACTGGCTCTGCTGCTGGTAAATCAACTCGAGGCAAAGTGCTGGCTGTTGGTAACGGTCGCATCTTAGAAAACGGTGAAAATAAACCATTAGATGTGAAAGTTGGCGATACTGTTATTTTTAACGACGGCTATGGCGTGAAGACAGAAAAGATTGATAACGACGAAGTTTTGATTATGTCAGAAAGTGATATTCTGGCAATTGTTGAAAAATAATTTCTCGCTTAGATCTTCAGAATGAATGAATTTAAAGGAAAGAAACAATGGCAGCTAAAGACGTAAAATTTGGTATTGACGCCCGTGCAAAAATGCTTCGTGGAGTGAACATTCTTGCTGATGCAGTTAAAGTTACTTTAGGACCCAAAGGCCGGAATGTCGTTCTAGATAAATCTTTCGGCGCCCCTGCGATTACTAAAGATGGTGTGTCTGTTGCGCGTGAAATCGAATTAGAAGATAAATTCGAAAATATGGGCGCCCAGATGGTAAAAGAAGTTGCTTCTAAGGCGAATGATGCGGCAGGTGATGGCACAACAACTGCAACAGTACTAGCTCAATCTATTGTTAGCGAAGGTTTAAAAGCAGTTGCTGCAGGTATGAATCCCATGGATTTAAAACGTGGTATTGATAAAGCGGTTTCTGCGGCAGTTGAAGAATTGAAAAAATTATCTAAACCTTGCGCTGATAATAAAGAGATTGAACAAGTTGGTACGATTTCAGCTAACTCTGATCAAACTGTCGGTAAATTAATTGCTGAAGCAATGGAAAAGGTTGGCAACGAAGGTGTTATTACCGTTGAAGAAGGTTCCGGTTTAGAAGATGAACTGGCGGTTGTTGAAGGTATGCAATTTGATCGTGGTTATTTGTCTCCTTATTTTATCAATAAGCCAGATACCGGTTCTGCCGAATTAGAAAATCCTTACATCCTATTGGTAGATAAGAAAGTTTCTAATATCCGTGAATTATTACCTGTGTTGGAAGCGGTTGCTAAAGCGGGTAAACCACTATTGATTATTGCTGAAGATGTTGAAGGTGAAGCGCTCGCAACATTGGTGGTAAACAATCTACGTGGCATTGTAAAAGTTGCTGCGGTAAAAGCACCTGGTTTTGGTGACCGTCGTAAAGCCATGCTACAGGATATTGCTATTCTGACCAATGGTACTGTTATCGCTGAAGAGATCGGTATGGAGTTGGAAAAAGCGACGCTAGAAAATTTAGGACAAGCGAAACGCATCGTCATTAACAAAGACACCACCACTATTATTGATGGTGTTGGTGAAAAAAGCGAGATTGATGCCCGTGCCAAACAGATAGCACAACAACGTGATGAAGCAACTTCTGATTACGATCGGGAAAAATTGCAAGAACGTATTGCTAAGTTGTCAGGCGGCGTTGCTGTGATTAAAGTGGGTGCCGCAACTGAAGTTGCAATGAAAGAGAAACGTGCTCGTGTTGATGATGCGTTGCATGCAACTCGTGCCGCAGTAGAGGAAGGTGTTGTTGCTGGTGGTGGTGTTGCTCTCGTCCGGGTTGCAACTGTATTAGATGCGTTGAAAGGTGATAACGAAGATCAAACTGTTGGTATTCGTATCGCACTACGCGCGATGGAATCACCGATGCGTCAAATTGTTGAAAATGCGGGTGAAGAGCCAGCGGTAGTTGTTAACAATGTTAAACAAGGTGAAGATAACTACGGTTACAATGCTGCAACGGAAGAGTATGGCGACATGATCGACATGGGTATTCTAGATCCAACTAAGGTTACTCGTTCCGCTTTACAATTTGCTGCGTCAATCGCCGGCCTTATGATCACAACTGAAGCGATGGTAACTGATTTACCAAAAGAAGATAAAGCTGATCTAGGTGCTGCTGCTGGTATGGGCGGTATGGGTGGTATGGGCGGTATGATGTAAGGTGTTAAGATCCTAACATCATTATCCTTATCCAAGAAGAACCCTGAGTCTAACTTTTGACTCAGGGTTTTTTATTATCAAATTTTATCTGTTTGCGATTTAATTTCATTGAGGCTTTGCTAGCGACTGATTACTTGCTTTAAATCTATTTTTTCACATAAGTTGATTTAATTTTGCGATAATATGATTTAACCGAGTATATTTACTAGAATAGGGTAAAATGTTGTTAACACAGTGTATAGAACATTGATAGCCAAACTTTTTGGCTGGCTATTGGGTTGTTATTGATAATAAGCTTAATTTGGCAGAAAAATTCGGTAATGTAAGCGTTGGTTAATATATAGCTAAAAGTAAATGAGGAACAACATGCGAATTAAAGTATTGCTCGGTGTCACAGTATTAGTCTTGGCTGGCTGTTCAACAACCAATAAAATTACCACTGCGGGTGAAAAAGTTCGTTTTGTTAATGCCCAGCCTGGAAGTGAATGTCGGCATTTAGGGCTGGTTACAGGCACACAAAGTAATTGGCTAAGTGGCGTAAATAATGAGTCTAGTTCACTGCGTGGTGCAGCAAATGATTTACGTAATAAAGCGGCTGAGATGGGAGGAAATGTTATTTATGGAGCTAATAGCCCAACGGAAACGTTACTCTCAAGTTTTATTCCTACTGATAGTAAAATGATTGGACAAGTTTATAAGTGTCCATAACGCATGCTAAGCATGATCCTGAATAAATATAGGGTCATGCGTTTAAGCATTTAGCTAAATTGTTATTGTAATTGCAAATCAATCGGTGTTTTACTCAGTTTGCCACCTATTTCTCGGGTCAATCTCGGTACCAGATAACCTGAAATACGAGTAAGCAATTCTTTCATTATGATGCGAGCCTCTTCATCCGTTACCATAAAATGGGCGGCACCTTGGACTTTATCTAATAAATGTAAATAATAAGGTAGTATTCCATTTTCAAACAGTTTATTACTTAATTTAGCTAGACAGTCAGCATTATCATTAATGCCGCGTAATAGGACACTTTGGTTTAATAAGGTAACATTTACCTGTTTTAACTGTTCCATTGCACGGCTAAACTCGCTATCAATTTCGTTGGCGTGGTTGATATGAGTAACCATAATTACCTTTAGTCGAGAAACATTGAAACGTTGGCAAAGTGTGGTGGTAATACGTGCAGGAATAACCACTGGTAATCGGCTATGGATCCTAAGTCGTTTGATATGGGGGATAGTTTCTAACTGTGACATCAACCAATCTAACTCATGATCTTTTGCCATCAAAGGATCGCCGCCTGAAAAAATAACTTCGTTAAGTTCTGTATGCCGTTGAATGTAATTTAATGCTGTCTGCCAGTTTTGTTTATTGCCTTTATTTTCTTCATACGGAAAGTGACGCCGGAAGCAGTAGCGGCAATTAACGGCACAGCCTCCTTTGACTAACAGTAAGACGCGATCCTGATATTTATGCAATAGTCCAGGAATCGGACTATGGTGTTCATTTAATGGGTCAACTGAAAATGTTGGTGTAAGAATAAATTCAGATTTTGAAGTAATAACTTGACGTAAAAGGGGATCATTAGCATCACCGATCCGCATTTTTGCGATAAAAGGGTGGGGCACACGTAGTGGAAATAAAGCACGAGCGGCACTTCCGGCATGCAATTCCGGGTCATTTTGTAGTGACAGTAATCGTAGCAATTCGTCAGGATCAGTGACAGCTTCTGCAAGTTGTTGTAGCCAGACTTCTCTGGCGGGGCTTTTTTGAGTTACAATATTAAACATTTTTTGGCTATGCCATTTTTACTTAAAAAATTTAGAGGATTTCCATGGCTACCTATAGTACCAATGAATTTCGCTCAGGTCTTAAAATCATGTTAGATGGCGAGCCTTGTGCAATTGTTGAAAGCGAATTTGTCAAACCAGGCAAAGGGCAAGCGTTTGCTCGCGTACGGATCCGTAAATTGATTTCTAATAAGTTATTAGAAAAAACATTTAAGTCAACTGATTCTGTCGAAAGTGCTGATGTTATGGATCTGAACTTGACCTATCTATACAATGATGGCGAGTTTTGGCATTTTATGAATAATGAGACGTTTGAGCAACTAGCTGCGGATGAAAAAGCAGTCGCTGATAATGCCAAATGGTTAATTGATCAAGCCGATTGCGTTGTCACATTGTGGAATGGACAGCCTATTACTATCACGCCACCGAATTTTGTTGAACTGGCAGTGGTTGATACCGATCCGGGTTTAAAGGGGGATACAGCAGGTACGGGCGGAAAACCGGCAACATTAAGTACAGGCGCGGTGGTAAAAGTTCCGCTATTTGTGCAAATTGGTGAGGTAATCAAAGTGGATACCCGCTCCGGTGAATATGTTTCCCGTGTGAAATAATATTTAGCTCATCTACCACTTTTAGTTGAAGGGTGCTTGTTAACAACCCATCGAGTGATAGAAGCGTCATTTTTTATTGCTAATAATAGCCTGAAATTTTCAGGCTATTTTTGTTTTAGCGATATTTTCGGTTCAGTCGCATCACGATATTTGCAACAGTGCCTTCAATAATTAGTTACTATCTATAATTAATACGAAATTAACATTACATAATACCCGGAACAACAAATCGCTATCAATGGGCACGTTATCCGTCCAGTAGATGCCTTTATGCTTTAGTTGCCTAAAACCTTACCTCCTGTATAAATTTAATCATTCTACATTAATGCGATAGAACCCTTTTCTATTAGTGTAAAACTGGCCAGTTGTATCGTTTTTTATTTGTAACTAATAATTATTTTCTGTAAAAGGGGATGATTAATAATAATTAATTTTTAATTGTTTAGATGGACTGTTTATTCTGCTTTATTAATTTAGATTGAGTGGTATTAAATAGCATTTTTTTATTTTATTTAATAAGTACTGAGAAAAACGCTAAATAAAAGCGGTGAGTAAAGAAGTTATTTATCGATAAGAGGTATTGTTTAGTGCATCAACTTGCTATTTTCCACCAAAAAGTATCATCACTTTTTAATCATATTGGCCTTGAGCCAATAGAAAAAACATCCAAAGAGGAAGCTTTTAGTTTAACTATTGATAATAATTTTCGCTTTTATCTAGGATTAATTAATCAGTTTGATTGGTATATTTTTACTGATCTAGGCCATATAAATGAATTAACGCAAAAAAATATTACTCTCTTATCCTTATTGCATTTTAATAATTTGACCCAGCTACGTTGGCAGCCGGTTGCCGCAGTTAATGAAGAACAACATCTTATATTATGGGTGAGATTGCCTTTACATGAGATCAATGAGTATGAAATTGTTGATATTTTTGGATTATTACTTGAAAAATCAGAACAATGTGTAGCTGAAAAATAATAGATTAACTTAAAAGTAAGGGATTTTATAATGCCTAATACTTCACCGATTTATAGTAATATAACACCTAATATCAATTATGCCTCAAATGAGGTAGCGAGCGGTCAAGACGGAACACAAAAAACTTATTATCAAGGGCGTGAAATTGTCAAAGATAGTGATTCGTCGACCGTTTTGTTACGACATAAAACCCATCTTGCTACCGAAACGGAGCAGGACAGTAATAAAACTCGACGTCATGGTGGTTTTAATTTTGACATTGATGGAACGCCACCTGAACTTGCACCAAAATCAACTGCGGTGAAAAATAAGTTAATTGAGCCACCGCAGCTTTCTCGTCTACCAACGTTAGGCAAGAAAGACACTCTGGATATACCAGCAGAAAAATGGGTTGCTAAATTACAACCTGGTGAAGTTAAAACATTGATGTCATCGACGTCGGTAAGCACAATTGGCAATGACGATAGCAATCTCGCTAGCCAAAAAAATGATAAACTTTTGTTGGCTAAAGCAACGCGAGTTGAAGCGCCGGATGGTAGGATATTACCGGCTAATCGTGTGCAGATTGGCGGCAAAAATGTAGCAATGATTAGTGAATATCCTAAAGCGGAGTATTTAGAAAGTTATTTTAAAATGCTAGCTGATAATCAAACGCCAATACTGGTTGTATTGGCACCAAATAAGGACATTGCAGCTAAAGGTCTACCTGAATATTTTAAACAAAATGGCAAGTATGGTAGTGTGTCGGTTCAACTTAATGAACAGTCTAAAGATAGATCGTTGGGTAAATTTTGCTGTGATATGTATGAAATAGAAATTAAGCAAGGTAACCGTTCATATCAACTGCCTATTATTCATATTAATAATGGGCTAGGAAAAAATAGCATCGATAATGAAGGCTTAAAAGTTATTGTTGATTGTATTAATCAAACAAGCCAAGAATATTCAAGCGAGCTTTACCAAAAAAATAGTCAAGCAGTATATGATCCCAATAAAGTATTACCAGTAATACACGCTACTAAAGGATATGAAAGTGACGCTTTTCTGGTTGCCGCAACTGAAGTAGCTAAACCTGGTAATAAATTGAGATCAGAAGAGATTGTTAGTGAAATAAAAAATTCAACTAGCGAAAAAATATTAAATTATGCATCACAGTTGCAATTACTTAAGCAATTTGAAAAAGCAGCGGGCAATTACACTCGGGAGAAAAGATCATCTGCTAGGATGGATGAAGATACAACTAAATTAGAAAATACGATAGATACTAATATGCTACCGGCAAAATTAAAGAGAATGTTAAGTGATCCAAAGGTACCGGTACCCGTAGCGACATTACCACTACGTACATTGCCGGTAGAAGAGCAACAGAAAGCCGCTATATTAGCTAAAGATTTATTTCAACGCTTAATGGATGAATTTAGTGATGCCAAACTAGACAAATCACAATATATTCAGAAGGTTGAGAATCAACGATTTGGCAATATCTGGACCGCAAAAGCAACGGCGGTGACAGCTCCAAATGGTCAGCCGCTAGCCGCTAATCGGGTACAAATTGCGGGTCAAAATGTTGCTATTGCTTGCCAATATCCAAAACCTGCATCACTGCAAGATTATTTTAAGATGTTGGTGGCTAATCGGACACCTGCATTAGTTGTATTAGCATCAGACAAAGATATTAATCCACAATCAGGCGTCGGATTACCCGAATATTTTAGAAAAGACAACCAATATGGTGATGTTGCCGTGACGGTAATTGATAAAGGTGAGGGTAAATTGGCTGACGAATTGGATTATCATGACTATTTATTGCATGTCACCGATGAAGGTCAAAATATTAAAGTCACCATACCTGTTATTCATGTTTCTAATTGGCCGGATCTAACGGCTTCAGGTAATGAAGGATTAAAAGAATTAGCCGAGCATGTTAATACGGTTGTCGATAAAAAAATTAATTTTTATAAGGAAAAAGGAAGCAGCGCGATAAATGATGAAAATAAATTATTACCAGTAATGCATTGTCGAGCTGGCGTTGGGCGTACCGGTCAACTACTTGCCACCATGGAATTATTAAAACCAGAAAGTCAACAAAGTTTAGAGAGTATTGTTAGAGATATGCGCACGACACGTGATCGGAAAATGGTTCAAACACCTGAGCAAATGCAAACACTGGCTGTGTTAGCTGAACAATTAAATAAACCAATCTCAGATTCATAAGTTTGGAGGATGATTTTAGGTTATTAATATAATTTATTAAGTAATAATAGTTGTTATTCTTTTCCTGATAATTGCCTGTACATATGCTGTTGCTGGTTTGTTTTTAGTCTCCTTCAATAGCGGTTAAGTGCAGGCCTATTTTTTGTTGCCAACTGCAGTTTTTGTATAAATTCAATATCGTTAATTATTGATAACGTTACGGTAAATATGTTGGATAAAGCAAATCGTTCTGCCGTAAAAAGATTAATACGTATTTCATCAATGCTTTTTATGCTTTAGGGGTCTAAAATTCATTATCTGAACCAACCTTACCGCTGCCATTTTCAATATGACAAGATTGCGCTAGAAAATAATATATTGCCAGTGGCAAGAGATTGCTAACAGTCTAAAGCGTTTAACGAATAAAATATATACTCTTCAACCCGTATCAATGGCTAGCCAGACGGTTTAATTAACGTGCGTTAAATAGCCAGTCTTAATTCCCTCATGCAGCAGACTTCTACTGAGTGTAACAAAAGTGACAAACTGCCAGGGTGGTGCTGCGATTGCTGTGGTGGATAGATAAGCATAATTTATCATCCAAAATGTGACAAAACTAAGCAAATTGGCTAATATTTATGACACTTTTGCAGAAAATAGTAACAGAAATAGAACATCAAATTTTAACTAAATAAACTAATCTTCAATAGCAATTAAGTAATCATACATAATGTTGAAGTTATAATATTGCCTGGTTATAATTTTTTCAGTTTCATCTGTTGTTCAGGACGGCCTGAGAAATAGCATTTTATTGGGGACGACCCCGAGTGATTAGGAGGAATGATGGCCTGGTTGGTTTTAATAATAGCCGGTTTACTTGAAATTGTTTGGGCAATAGGATTGAAATATACCCAAGGATTTACCCGATTAACCCCCAGTATTATAACTTTAGTTGCCATGTTGTTCAGTATAGGGTTATTAGCTTATGCGATGAAAACCTTACCTGCCGGTACAGCATATGCTATTTGGACAGGTATTGGTGCGCTGGGTACTGCGACCATTGGGATTATTTTTCTTGGTGAATCGGCGAGTTTATTCCGCTTATTAAGCCTGGGGCTAATTTTTGCTGGGATAATTGGCTTAAAACTAGCGAATTAATTTTAAGCTATTTCTTATAGACAAATTTCTATTTTTTATGGCGTATTAATATGGGGCATAAATGTTTATTTATGCCTTATTCTTTAGCGCTAAATTTTGCTAATTGTAATCAATATTTATCTAAAATAAGCTATGAGCTGAATTAGCTCAGGTAAATTTGTTCTATTTTAGAACACTTAAAAGAATGGCAATGAACGCAATGTTTGCTATGGAAATAAAGGAGGTGTTTTTTGTAATTTGTAGCCACCAAATTTTGTTAGCATTAGGATTAATTTGATAATTGAAGCTTTGATTTATGATGATATTAAATTAAAAATCAGTCAATAGAGCCCAATTAAATAAATACTTGTTTATTAGGTTTTTTTATTTGCCTGTGTATTTAAATTGTAATAAATAACTGGAAAAATCTGTAGTAACTCCTATAAGAATAATAGAGAACAACGTTTTCCACGCTTAATTAAGCTACATTAGGAGATTTATTATGATTCGTCCATTAAGTTTATTTTCAGATTTGAGAAATGATTTGTTTTCAGATAGATTTAATAAAATAGATAAGTTATTTAGTCACTTAACGGGTGTTAAACCACTCGCATTACCTAGTGAATCTTACAATTTAAAGAAAATTGATGATAAACATTATGAACTAATAATCAGTGTGCCAGGTTTCACTGAAAATGATTTAGATGTTTCATTTTCTGATGGGCAATTATTTATTGTTGGTGATCATAAAGAAGAAACACCAAAAAAAGGCGAATGGCTTCATCAGGGTATTTCTCACAGATCGTTCTCTGCTCAATATTCGTTAGGTAAAAATGCCAAAATTCAAAGTGCTGAATTATATGATGGTTTACTTAAAATTTTCCTAGAATATGAAATTCCTAAAGATGAGAAGGTAAAAAAAATTGCGATTAAAAAAGGTAAGAAAAATGAGCCTAAAAAATTAAAAGCAACGAAAAAACCTTCAGTGCCTAAAAAAACAAAAACAGCTAAATAATTTGCTGGCAATTAGACATTAGATAATTAACGTAAGCTGGAAAAAATAAAAGCCTCACTAATATTAGCTTGAGGCTTTTATTTTTTTATTGTTGCAATATTTGAATCAATATAAATTCTTTCTTTCAACACTAACAATTTTTTTTAGTAGTAAAATCTAATGCATTGTAAGTAACAAGCTTGTAATAAAAATTTCAGCGCTGAAATAATAAAATAAAAGTTTAGTAGGAAGTGTATTATGAATAAAATTCTTGTTTTAAAATCCAGCATCATGGGAAATAATTCTCAAACAAATTCCTTGATTGATACTTTTCTGACGAAAAGACAATTAAAAGGATTACAAGATGAAGTTACAATACGTGACTTAGCCACGCTTAATCTTCCTGTATTGGATAATGAACTGTTTAATTCGATGCGAGGAGCGACTAATTTCAGTGAAAAAGCCTTTAACGCTGTCGCCCTATCAGATAAATTGATAGCTGAACTAAAACGGAGTGACATGGTTGTTATCGGAGCACCCATGTATAATTTGAATGTGCCAACCCAACTGAAAAATTGGTTTGATCTTGTTACTCGTGCAGGTGTTACATTTAAATATACTGAAACTTATCCGATGGGATTAGTTGAAGGTGTGCGTGCAGTTGTTGTCAGTTCTCGTGGTGGTATCCATTTGGGACAACAGACGGATGCAGTGACGCCTTATTTGAAATCGGTTTTAGGATTAATTGGTATCACTGATGTGGAGTTTATCTATGCCGAAGGAATGGATATGAGACCACATGGAAAAGAACAGGGGATTGCCAATGCTGAGGCAAAAATTGCTAGTCTTATAGCTTAAGCTGGATGATGTACTCACTGGCATAAAATACCAGTGAGTACAAATCTGCTCAGCTTGGCGCGGCAATTTTTTCCATATAAGCGGGTAAATCATTAACTAAAGTATCAACAATAAGACGCACTTTACGCGAAAGGTAAGGTGTTTTTGGCCATACTGCATAAATAGAGAAAGTTATTTGGCTAGCATGAGGCATAATCTCTTTTAGGCGCCCGTTGCTCAGTTCTTCTCTAACTAACCAGTCAGGAAGCCAGGCAATACCTGCATCTGAAATAATCGCATCTTTTATTGCTTGCATGTCATCCATCATTAATCTTGTTTTCGGTCTGAATTCGTATATACCGCCGTTATCATCTTTGAGGCGCCATTTTTGTATTCGATTTGAATGGCTATAAGCAACAGCGAAATGTTTTGCCAATTCTATAATTGTGTGTGGTTCACCCATTTGAACAAGATAAGAGGGAGAAGCGCAAATTGTCATACGGTGTTTGCCAATTTTTCTTGCGACTAGATTAGTGCTATCAGGTAGTGTGCCAATATAGATTGATAAATCAATTCCTTCTTCTATAAGATCAATAATACGATCGTTAAATGACATTTCTAGTTCTAGTTTGGGGTGCTGTTTTATTAAAGAAATGAGTAGCGGAGCTATGCATAAATGGCCAAATAATACCGGCATGGAGAGCCTAAATTTGCCACAAGTTTCAAGCTTACTACTGTCAAGGATGTCTTCTATTTTTTCTATCTCATCGAGGGCACGTCGGCAATATTCATAATATAGCGTTCCTTCCTCAGTTAAACTTTGCGTGCGGGTTGTCCTATGAAACAGGGTAATACCCAGTCTTGCTTCTAATTGAGCAATTTTTTTTGCTACCGATGAGCGTGTGAGATGTAATTTTTCCGCTGTTTGAGAGAAACTGTTAGCTTCAGCAGCAGCAACAAATACCGGGAGACTATTTAGTACACTTTTCATTGGATTATTGCCATTCAGATATAAAATTATCTCTATAAATAATAGACAGAAAGATTAAATGTTAGAAACAATATAAGACTTAGTAAATTTAATGATGCATAAAGCAGGATAGAGTTTTTATTAGTCTCAATATTAATTAAATATGGTGTTAAACATAAATAAAAAAATAATCCTTTGATTTAACAAATTTATTTTAGCTAATAGAAAAGTAATCCCAACAACTAGACTATATTTAAAACTGTGCTTTTTATCAAGAATTCAAAAAATTCGATTTTATAAAATGTTGTTTTAATTTTAGGAATGATATTAATGATAAGTTTATCTCATATATCTGGTTTAGTATTGGGTGGATTACTTGGTTTTATCATGCAACGAGGACGTTTTTGTTTAGCTGGTGGAATAAGAGATTTCTATTTATTCCGTGACGGGCAAATGATAATTGCTATTTTGATCGTTATTTCTATTCAGAGTGTCGGACTATTTGGATTGCAAAGTCTAGAATTAATCATACTCCCTTATACCCAATTTTTATGGTTAGCAACCATTGTTGGTGGCATTCTATTTGGTAGTGGCATGGCATTGGCAGGCTCTTGTTCTACTGGAGCCTATTATCGAACAGCTGAAGGTTTAGTTGGCAGTATTATGGCTGTTATTGGCTTTATCCTCTCCAGTTGGTTAGTTCGCTTGCCGATCAGTAAATCTTTTTTTTCACCAATTACCTCTCAGGTATTAGATAGCGGAACAATTACGCAAACTTTTCATGTATCACCCTGTGTAATCATGCCTATTTTAACATCACTAACAATCTATTTAGCCATTAGGCATATCAGACTGTGGAAACCGATTAATATAGCAAAAATAACAGCAAAAAAGAGAGGAATTGGCCATCTATTATTTGAAGCACGTTGGCATCCATTTATTACGGCAATGTTGGTAGGAATTATTGCGCTACTAGCCTGGCCGGCAAGTTTATCAGCTGGTCGAATTGGCGGGCTTGGTATTAGCGGACCCAGCGCGCAATTCTTTACATTATTGATTGACGGCAATTTTAAATTTTTTAACTGGGCTGGCTATTTATTAATCGGGCTTTTGTTGGGTTCATTTATTGCAGCAAAGGGAAGTCAAGAATTCAGATTTAGGAACCCAGGTTGGATCACATTGGTAAAAAGTTTTGTTGGTGGCTTATTAATGGGGATTGGTAGTGGTTTGGCGGGTGGCTGCATGCTAGGTAATACATTGGTTAATACCGCTTGGTTTTCATGGCAAGGTTGGGTATTTATTCCTTGTATTATATTTGGTAGTTGGCTCATTAGTTATTTTACTGTCATTCGTCCATGGCAAATAAAACCAAAGAGGTTATAGAATATGAGTGAAATTCAACTAGATACTAGGGGAAAGTTATGCCCATATCCATTGATTCAAGTGCAAAAAGCGAAAGATTTAATGATAAACGGTGATATTTTAATTATTAAATATGATTGTGCTCAAGCGACAGAAAATATCCCGAAGTGGGCGGCTAAATCAGGTCATGAAGTGATTAATTTTCAACAAACTGGCAACGCCCAGTGGCAAATTACTATTAAAAAAGGTAAATAAGATAATTAGATGGAATAAATAGGGTTTTTTAATAAAGAGTTCAAGTTGGTAAGATAGAGCTTAGTAAGTTAAATCATGCTATTTAATTAACAATCCGGCTAGGAATGAACGAACACCGTCCCTGGCATGGATTTCCATACACTCAATTTTTGGGATTTCGGTTTATAATAACCCGATTAATTGTCCCGCTTATTGATACAGAGTCTGGCGCATTTGATTTGGGATAACATTTTTTATTATGGGGCAGGCTGCAATCAATGTCAGCAGTTGTCGATGATATTGGGTTTGAACTTTCAGTCGCGTTACTCTGCTCTTGTGTTCGCTCAATATCGGTAATTTGGCTGGATATTGACACTGTGCTCATTGAAATAGCACTGGTGCCAAGCAAAATTATAAAAATAAATGGTTTAGATAATAGTTTCATTATGTCTTTCCCCTCATTTAATAATAATGATAATTATTATTAAATAATAGGTTAATATTTGACCATTGCAATAAGTTATTGAAGTGATATTTTTAGTTTAAAAATATTTTATAGATTGATTGCTATTCTATCGGCTTATTTTGCTGTACCGACAATAAAAATGTAAAATTGCTCACTGTAAAAATTATTTTCTAATAATCTGGTGTTGAATTAACAGTATCTGCATTGCTTGGTTGAGTTATATTTTCATCTAATTTAATCATGATATTATTTGTTATTTTCATTTGAAAATTAGACAATTAAACATAAGTATTTGTATATTAATTATAACCATATAAAGTTAAGCAGCATTTTCTAATTAATCTATAATGAGATTTATTTTACTAGTAGATTGTTATTTTAAGATACTTATATTATTTATGAGCAGTAGGTTAAGTATGATAACAGCCTAAATAATTTATAATTTTAATCAAAGAACTATTAATAGCAAAAGAGTAATTATAATTTAACAAGGATCTGTTGCATCAATTTGAGATCATTAATATTTATTTTTTAGTTTCCACTAAATATTATAATACAAATACCTCTTCTTTATTAATTTTAATGAAGAGGTATTTATTAATTAAACGCTTTATTTGTATTGCTTGATTATGCCTTACAATAAGCCTTTTACAACATTCGTTTTTTCTAACTCTTCTGTTATTTCTGCGTTATCAGTTACTGTTGAAGCAGTACTTGCAACCTCTCCAACAGCGGTCTTAGCAGTCTCTGTACCCGTCTTAATAGCATCAGCACCAGTATCAGTGGCTTTATTAACAAAATCAGCACCAGTAACAGCAGCTTTATTCACAGCATCAGCACCAGTATCAGTGGCTTTATTAACAAAATCAGCACCAGTATTAGTAGCTGTATTTACAGCATCAGCACCAGTATTAGCCACATTTTCTGATATTTCTAAAACTTTATCTAAGCCAGTGATAGGGAGGCCTAAACCGCCTATTGGGCTAGCCATAGCTGACATATAACCAAATGTTAAAACAGAAGCGATAGCAACGCGTTTTGTAAATAATTTCATTAGTCACCTCAATTAATAGTTATTTAACGATATTAATAGTTATGTAACGATATTAATAATAGATGCTTATTTTAACCTTTCAATAACATTTTATTAACTTCGGCCATATGTGGCAGTATCATTAATAATGCAACTGCAACTATTCTAAAGAAAGTGTCCCTTATCGCTACATTTTGGATGACGGTATTATTTTTTCTAAAAGATATAATCATATTTGTAATAATCGGATTTTTAACTTTATTGGTAGCAATTTGCATATGAAAAGTTTAGTTAGTAGCAATTGCTATATTAGGAACAATAAATTATTAATGATTTTGATGATATAGTGTCCACTCTTCAATACTCACACCGTTAGCTAGGCGGCAATAACCGACTTCGCCTTTAGCTGTCTTGACAATGTTAATTTTGCCACCTTTTTTAATACAATAAACTGAGGCAGGATTTGCCACGCCGATGGCTTTAGTGGGTGACGATGATTCTGTTGCATTAGTACATCCGACAACATAAATATATGTTAGTAGTAATAGTATTTTTTTCATAGATTTTTTACTCAACCAAGTAGTGAACAAATAGACTAATTATAGTATGTAAATTATTATGTTTTAAATATAAAAAGATATTGCTATATTAGTTATGGTAAAAAGCATTTTTTTATAAGGGTTAGCAAACTCTCGATTATTACAAATAGTAAGATGATTATATCCATATCTAAATTACTTTCATCATTAATAATTTAATTTTAAAATATCCATTTGTGAAAATAAGTTAAATCACTAGACTAAATAATTATTTTTATATTTATCCTTTTATTGTTTTTTGCAAGTTACTCCCATTTTTACTTAATTGAAAAATAGATTCATTTTAGATAAAAGTGTGTTTTTTATTAAAAGTAACTTGTGCCAGGCTAAACAAAATATAATATAAAATTTGCATCAAATTTTTATATTGAAAAATATGAATTTGAAATTTTATATATTATTAAATCAATTTAATCAAAAGTTATAAAAAAAAGGATACTTATGAATAATAATGAATTATTTTCAACGGGTGTTATTTTTTATAAAGGAAAAAATTATACTGGTGATGGATTTTTATATGTTGAATCTAATGAAGAATATCGCCTACCGACTGAATTGAATGATAAATTTAATTCTGTCAGAGTGGGCAGACTTTCACAAGTTCAAGAATGGAAAGATTATGCGGCTAATAACGCTCCAGGTAATATAACAAAAATTTGGCAATATGATACACCTGATCTATCAGAGATAAAAGGCTTATCGAGATTTACCGTATTTCCTAAGCATACCGATATATTAGCGATACAACTTAACAATAACACAGGCAATAATAATATATTTTATCAAGTTGTGTTTAATATTTCTTTTTTATGTAACCCGATATATATTAAAGCAAATACAGACTATCAATGTATTGGTTCTTTTCCACAAGATGGGAATTTATATAATGCTAATATTGCTATTATTAGCAATCAAAATAGACCAGCCATTCATGGCCAAGTAAGTTTTGTATATAATATGTCGAATAACGAAATTGAGATAATGACATGTAATCAAAATTTTCCATCAATGCTATCATTTCAAAAATCTGAAAGAAATAGATTTCAACTAAATATTAATAATAATTAGAGTGAATTTTTTCTAACACCAAATGAAATTATTTTAATCTGACAGAAATATTGATTTCTTATGTGATATCTGTCAGATTGAATCTATTTAAACAAAAAAGCTAGCATAGCGATATTCTAAAAATTTCTTAATATTAATCTGCATTATATTAATATTTAAATCTGGCCGGTTCTTTATTACCCATTTCTTTAAGGACAATATTGGTATATTCTACCACCGCACCTCTGGCATGATTATTATCCTCGTCAGGAAGCATTGTTAATGCATGCACGATTTCATGCATAAAGGCGCGGGTTATACTAAACAGAGCATAATTACCATTTTCTAGTTGATAGTCCTCGTTAAAGCGCGAACAATTGGCAGGATCGGTCGTAAGGGATATAATTTTTTTACCATTTTCAGCTTTTATCTCTTCTATAGTTACGGTGGTGCTAAAGGCATCTTGAGTTGATAAATACCATTTATCACCATCGCAAAGATTGCTCTCATACGCATAATTAAATAATCGCCTAAAAGTTGGACTTTTGTCATAGGCCGTGGTCATGATAGTGGATAGTTCTTTGTGACATAACTGGTATTGGTTTTCATCTGATTCTGATTCAATTTTTTTATTTGATAGAAATAGGGATGTAACATGTTCCGATGAATGTAGTTTATCGCTATTGGTTGCAATTTTGTCATGTGACTTTCTTGTTGGGGATGGATCCGTTGATTGAATTTTTAAATCAGGATATTTATCAGCTAAATCTTCATCGTTATTATTAGAAGGTTGAGTATACAGTGGAGAATTGGATATTTTATTATTAAAATCAATTGGCGGCATATTTAAAATTAACTCTCTAACTTCATGTATGATTATTTTTCTTTATCCTAATCCTACCAAGATTTTTTTTTTATGCTAATAAATTTCAATTTTTATTATAATTTTATAGTAAATCATAAATAAGTAGAGAGCTTATTTCTAACGCTCTCTGTTTATTTCATCAACTATAAATTGATCGCAGATTTAATGAATATTGTTTATTGAAATGATTTTTTGTCTATTAATTAAATATAGCAAGAGTGTGCTGCTTTTATCGGCAATAATTTCTTTTAAGCCATTAAAATCTTTTTTGCTAAATTTATTCTTTTTGTCCTGTACAAGAAGAGTTTAAGCGGCAAAAATAACCTTACCAATGTGAAATTGCAGCTCTTTGCCAATTTTATCCGCGATAGTTAATTAAAATATAATTTTCCTATCGTTTTGGCTACCACTTAGCATAATGAAGAATTGTGCAACATTTCTGTTTGTAAAAAAACAAATGCATAATTTTGTAGTTAACCGGTATCTTGTATTTTTTGCAATCCGGCGCTGGGTATTGATAACCCCCTATATAATACAGACGCTGTTTTTGGGAAAATTTGTCCATTTTTGTGGCGACAATATGAATTTCATTTTTAGCAATCGCCTCTTGTCTTTGCCCACCATTGTCTTTTGTCTGTTTAGGATAGAGTGGTGAATAGCGTAATGTTTCACTAAGGCAGTCTAATAATAGAAATAATAGTCTAATATTTTCTTGGTCGTAATAACCGATTGAAATATCTTTTTTTACTTGTCTATCCATTCGGCTATCAGTCGAACTTTCAATAATAGGTTTTTCTTCTGATACAACGTACCCAGCTAGGATCTAGGCTTGCTCATCGGGATCTTTCCATGTAGCTGGGTTATTTTTAACTATGTTAAATGAATTTAGTCTGTCCAATTATTTCTCTTGTATTAGTATGTTATTTATGGTTGGCTCCGTAAAGTTGACAGTGCAATGCTGTAGTAACAGATCTCTTGGCAAAAGTAGGATTAGTTTTGTCGTTTATGCTATTGGTATAATTTATTACTAGCGGTAAAATAAATTATGCAATCGGCAATTTTCTCGTCTGCATACTAGCTAGTATTAAATTTTGTCGTCTGATTTATCTATTTTTCCATTTTAGCATCAAAAAGCGATATTTGATAATTAGGTAGGAAAAGATGAAATAGATTTTATTTTCTGTGATTAACAAAATAATTCAATAACACTTAATTGGGAAAATTTATAAATAAAAACAGTATGTGATTAAGCCATGGATATTAATAGTATTACTACTTCAATTAAACTATAGCTATTTTTATTTGCTAATGTTTTTATCATCAAAAGTGATAAAGTTAAATTACATACATTTTCCTGATAATTAGGATATAAAGAAATAAATTTCTTTATATCCTTCAAACGAGTAATATTAGAGAAAATAGTTTTATTGTATAGTTTCCTCCCAGTCCTGTTCAATACTATTTTCATCAGAATTAGAGCTTTTGACCAGAATTGTCTGATTATTTTCTAATTGGTAGCATTTGGTATAATCGATATCAACCGAACAGGGTAGACCATTTTCTTTATTTTCCCAATGTTTAATTTCAACTTGAGCTTTAATTGTGTTCGGACTAAATATAATAAAAGAAAAAATAGTAAATTTTATAAGTAACTGTGTCATAATTTATCCTTATCATTGTTATAGAAAATGATATTTAATAGTAGATCATTTTTAACTAAAGTAATAATATGATTTTCTTGTGAATAAAATAATAATTTTTCACTTTATCGTTGTAATAAAATAAAGAAAAATAAGTGATAATTAATTTTGAAATAACAAATTCATTATAATATTAAAATTATTAAGTAGATTATATAATTTTTAGCATAAAAAAATTAAATAGATTATCTAATTTTTGCGTATCTTGCATCATAAATACTCACTGTTAATATATCCTTCTTATTAAAAGGTATTTTTTATGCAGAATAACTCTAATCCTATGTTTAATAATAATAAATTTAAATTGGGTATTTTTTCTATTAATTGCTCTGGTGGCTTAGCCATGACAACAGTAAAAGGAAGTTGGCTAAATTCCTGGGAAAATAATCTTAAAATAGCCCAACTTGCTGATAAAGCAGGTATAGAGTTTATATTACCCGCTGCTCGATGGTTAGGTTATGAAAAAGGATCATCTTTTCATGCTAATGTATTAGAGCCCACAATATTGGCGTCAGCCTTATTGGCTTTGACAAACAATATTGCCATTTTTACTACAGTACATACTTCTTTTCATCATCCTGTGGTTGTTGCAAAGCAGCTAACAACCATAGATCATATTGGTCATGGTAGGGCAGGTTTAAATGTGGTATGCGGTTGGAATACCATCGAGTATGAAGGGCTGGGAATAAAATTCTGGCGACAGCATGAAGAGCGTTATCGCTATAGTCGCGAATGGTTTGATATAATTAAAAATTTGTGGTGGCGAAAAGAACCATTTGACTGGAATGGTCAATTTTTTAAATTAAAAGACGTTTATAGTTTTCCATTACCATTACAAAAAAAAATACCAATATTAAATGCAGCAGGTTCTAATGAAGGCAAGCAGTTTGCTATTTGTAATGCAGATTATTTATTTACTTCGATGATGGATATAGCGCATTTACAAAAAAATATTAAGGAATTAAAAGAACAAGAAAAGTTACAAAATAGAAAGACTCCTCTTGGTTTATTGACATTCTGTTATGTGGTTTGCCGTCAAACGCGTAAAGAAGCCGAAGAGTATCTGCGCTATTACTCACAAGAAAAGGCTGATTGGCAAGCTGTTGATAAAATTATTAATTTAGCATTTAATAATACGCACTCATTTCCAAAAGAGCAACTGCATTCAGCACGAAATCGATTTTCTGCCGGCTTTGGTGGTTATCCGTTAATAGGTTCACCTGACGATATTAGCAAACAAATCGTAGCGCTTTATAATGCTGGATTGTCTGGTGCAGCATTATCTTTTGTTAATTATCTGGACGAGTTTCCCTATTTTAGAGACGAAGTTTTACCTCGTTTAGAAAAACAAGGATTAAGAGAAAGTTATAAATATTAATATAATAGAGTAATCACGGATTTTAGTTCTTTGCTCTTATATTGACCAGATATTTGTAATCATTAGGTTCATTAATGCTCTATGAAATTTTATTAAATTTGTTTTGATACTTATTAAGTTGTTTAAATAAAATAATTATTAATATCAAAATATAATAAAAATATTAAAATTAATTTATCTAACTTTAAAATATAAATAATAATAAATAAAAGATATAGGCATTAATTTAAAATGTAAGAATTAATAGATAATGTTTTATTATTCTCATTTGATGATAGTTTTATATTTTTTATTTTATTAATATGTTATGACAATAGGGAAATAAAATATATGGCAGAATTTTCTAATCCATTAGATAACAAAAATAAATTTAAATTGGGTCTTTTTGCAATAAATTGTGCTAGTGGTTTGGCGGTGACCAAAGTCAGCGAACGTTGGCTTAATTCATGGGAAAACAACCTTAAAATAGCAAAACTTGCTGATGAGGCTGGGCTGGAATATTTATTACCATTAGGTCGTTGGAAGGGCTATGACGGGGAAACACATTTTCATAGTAATGTTTTAGAATCGATAAGCTGGGCTTCCGCATTATTAGCTACTACGCGGCAGATCGGAGTAATTTCTACTATCCATACATCTTTGCATAATCCTGTTATTCTAGCAAAGCAATTAGCGACGATGGATCATATAGGCGGTGGGCGAGCTGGGTTAAATATGGTATGTGGCTGGAATAGGCAGGAATATGAAGCATTAGGTGGAGAGTTATTGTATAGTCATCAAGAACGTTATCAACATGCTCAAGAATGGATTGATATAATAAAAAAATTATGGCAAACCGAAACCCCTTTTGATTGGAATAGTCAATTTTTTAAATTTAAAAAGGTATATAGCTTTCCATTGCCATTACAAAAGAATATTCCTATTTTTAATGGCGCAGGTTCTAACATTGGTAAAGATTTTGCTGTTCGAAATGTAGATTATTTATTTATGTTAGCATTAGATTTAAATCAATTGCGACAAGATATTATATCAATAAAAAAACAAGCAAAATTGCAAAAGAGAAAAAAGCCGCTTAATTTTGTATTTTATTCTTATGTTGTCTGTCGTCCAACGTATAAAGAAGCAGAAGAATATCTTCACTATTATTCCCAGGAGAATGCAGATTGGGAGGCGGTAGATCATATTGTTAAATTATTGGCAAACAATTCGAAAGTTATTTCAATAGAAGAACTTAAGTTGTATCGTTTTAAATTTCCAGCTGGGCATGGGGGTTATCCTTTGGTCGGAACCCCGGATGATATTGCCAATGGAATAGAACAACTCTACAATGCAGGCTTAGCGGGCACAGCATTAACATTCGTTAACTATCTCGATGAGTTTCCTTATTTTAGAGATGAAGTGCTGCCGCGTTTATAAAAACGTGGGTTAGGATGTGGAGTATATTCTTGGGCTGGCAACCAGGCATTAAACTTATTATCTATTACTGGCTTAAAGATATATCCGTAAATAAAACCATCTTGGTCAGTAGCCAAATAATTAATATCTGCATTAACAACTAATTCGATATCAAAGTAATTAACCTGCTTTGTCTCTTGTTCACATATTTCAATTAGCTTCATTGTAATTCTTCTTAGATATATCATGCATAGTGTTTTATAAATTTTTTATTTTGGCTAAATAGGTTGTTTTATATCTACTTTTATTGAACAGTAATTCATTTTTATTATCAATATCACATTTATATATTATTTTTCCTGTTAATTTTTTTGTTTAGTTTGATTTTTTAACATAAAAATAATCCATTTACTCAGTTTAGTTTGTGTAATGTTATTACATATCTATAAAATGATATAGACTCTTCAATATTTAATTACATAAATCTCCAATTATTATTATATTCTATATTTATTAAAAATTATTTTATAACTTAATTTTTAAAAAAATTATTATAAATATAATTTAATTTTTTAATAAATAATAGAAATCATCATAATTAAACAATAAAATTGCTATGATATTTGTGCTTGTATGTTTACTTTTATTTTATGTAAATATAACATTATTATTAATAATAATTAACCAATTCTATATCTTATTAAAGAAGGATGCTAGCGGGTTTTTCTTAATTACTATTTTATTATTGATTTAAACTAACTTTTTTCTACTGCTATCAGTCTTGGACGATTTTACATTTTAATTGTCATAGTTTGTCAGAGATATTAATGTTTTTACACTTTATATCCTGGTTAATTTAACAATATTTCCCTTCGTGATTAGTGTAGCTAAACGTACAATTAGCACTCTTTAAATTACAATCTAGTAACAAACACGTTTTTTTACTCTCAACCACCTTATCACCATTTAGGAATAAATTTCTTTAGCTGGCTATAAAAATGTTTTTACCGTTAAAGTTTATCTTAAACCCCCATCCCTTCGTCACTCATTATTAACACAGTTGTCAGTATTGATCGCAGATGCTTTGCTAAAACAATCGAAATATTAGTAGATCACAGCGTTCAGGAATGAGTTTATCTAGCTTTTTAAAGACTAAAAACAGATATATCTACAATTAGTCAGATATTTTTGATTTTTCAGGATTGGGATATACTTCTTTTGTATCGCCATTGAAACATCTAGGGCCTTTGGTAGGATCTTCCCAGCAAATATCAACTGCATTTTTTTCGTTTGGCCTATTAATAAAGGAGGATGACACTCTGGCATATTCTCCGTTACCCTTTGGAATAAGAATAGTGTTTTTAAGTGAGGAATCTTTTGCTATAGCAATAATACTAAACTCTAAAAAAGCAGTAGTAGAATGGATCTTGCATAATGGTTTCATAATTTATCCTCCAACAATAAATGAACATCATGATTAAAAACATACAATAAATTAACATTATATAAACATATTTATTAACAAATGGCTTAAAATTAAATCGATAACATCCCTATTAAGCCTATAATGGTTGAGTTATAATCCATAAAATTAATGGCTTGCTACGAGCGCAATTATCTTTGGTTCAGAGGTCAGCTTAACACCGCACAAATATGGTATTTGCGGCTATAGAACAGTCAAAAGGATTTAACAATTGAAAATTAATTTGCTTGGCTGTTGGTTTTATTCTTTGCGCCATTTATCATTCCATTTAAAATTTTTAAACGATTATTTACTGCTTCACTTCTTTTTAGTTCGCAATTCTCTATTAACCATTCGATCTTGGTTTTTTCTTCTATCGGCGATAAATTATCTACCTTGGTGTCGTAGCACTCTACGGGTTTATTACCGGCATTAGCCTCTGAAATTAAGTTGAACGCTAAAATCAAAATGTTAGCAAATAAATAGCATAATAATTTCATGAATTATTCTCCAACGTTAAATACAAATCGAAATAAATATTAGCTTATAATTTTAACATTTAAATAACATTAGCAAGAAAAAAATTTCATGTTAATTATTGATATTTGTATCGTGGGGATGAAAGTAATATGTCAAAGAATGGTTTCTGCATATTTGCTTAGCCGAGTAGTTATTTAATCATAACTCATTATTTTTAAAAATTATTTTCAATATGATTGTAAAAAAACTAGGCTATCTTGTTATAGCAACATTCTAAATAGATAATAAGTCCAATAAATTTTAGTGATTTTTTACCAACATCGGAAAAATCTCACATAATGTAAATTTATTGTTAAACTTACTATTTGCCTTTTATAATAAATCTTTCCTGTCATTACAATCGCAGTTCTAATTTAAGGGGCAAAAATGTTAAAAATTAAATTATTTATTTTATTTTCGTTTGTTTTTATCAATATGCCAGTTTTTGCTGATCCTCCTCAAGACAAACTACCTACTGGTAGAGACTGTGCTGCGCTTCTTTTGCCTGAAACAAGATCACAAGCTAATCCTCATGTAGATTTGAGCTTATGTGATCCACTCAATGCACGTAAATCGAACTTACCTCATAAAGTTTAATTTAACTTACTTTATTACAATCATTGTAAATAATACATATTTTATTGTATGTATTATTTTCAGTTTTATTTTCAATAAATAAAAAAATTTAAGGTCTACTGGCGTGAATAATGCATTTAGCAAGTTTTTGTGGATTAGTAAATAATACCTCATGGCTTCCTGGTAATGTAGTAAAACGATAGAACTTAAGACGGTTACTAAATTTAGGATGCCAACCATATTCACCCACCGGCAGAGCATTATCTGTTGAGGCGTATATGATGCTACGAGGAATAGTTAAAGATTCGAATGTTTTCAATGGAACTTTATCGTATTGGCTGGCAGCGCAACATGGTGTTAAAAAATTATCATAAACATGTTTTGCTTTTTCTAATTTTGCATCACCAATAAATAATTCTCTAAAAATATCAAAAGGTAGCATTATTTTTTTATCAATTGTGATTTTTGGCCAAATTTTATGATAGCTAGTAGGAAGCGTATTGAAAAGCGATTCTCCATCGCGTAAAACAAATGCATTATGAAAAACCAAACGCTTTATACGGGGTGATTCTAATTCTGCTAAGCGTTGTACAATCGTGCCACCAAAACTATAGCCTAACACAACCAGATCTTTTAAATCCTGTTGCCTAATATATTCAACGATAGAATCAACACAATCAGCATGACTGGTAGTAAAATCTGCCTGTAAACCATGGCCTGCGATGGTTGGGGTATGAACATTTAAACCTTGATTACGTAATATTTTGGCAACATCACCCCATGCACGTCCATCATGCCAAGAGCCATGTATAAAAAGGTAAGTATATTGCATAATTTATTGATCTTATAGTTAGAATTGAATGTAATTAATAATTTTTTGATTTAAAAATTATATTTGTTTTTCCACATAGAGATAAGCAATACAGCATTAGCATGATGCTATAGCAGAATACCCTGCTTAAAAAGCAACAATTTGTTAAGGTTAAGTTTTATTTTATCTTTTATTGTCATGACTTTGCTTGAGTACAGCATTTTTCCTTTAACCTGTTGTTATTCTCATTGTTGGTTTTTGGACGGATGGCAAATAACTTTTCTGAACAAATAGCCTAGGTACTAAGTTAACTTTTTGTTTATTCTGCGTTACCCACTAAATTTTTATTTCCTATCTGTTTGAAATTATTGCCAGTGCTTAACGGTATGAGATAGAACCATCTAGAGTTTGACGTTACGCTAAGTATAAGAGAGTCATTTGATAGCAATCTTCATTAAATGGTTGTTACTAGCCAGGAATATTATTTAGAAGCAATAAAAAACCATATTAAAACAGCGAAAATGTACGACCACACAACTAACCTAAAATTAACGCCAGACAATGAATTAACCGCAACTACAGGTAATCAGAATCACCGCCGTTTTAGCATGGCACTGATGCTTGATAGGATCAGCGGCTAATAAAAATCAAGTAGTTACAAATTTGTGGTGTGCTATTGGGGTGCTGATGTTTTTTAATTTTAATAATTTTTCATCTATCTGAGACTTTTTTATATAGACATCGCTTGTTTTTTGTATAAACTCAACTGAAATAGACAAAAATTTGTTTAAATGAGGTAAGTTTATGCTGCTATGGTATAGATTTAAAAATTTCTTCTCTTTTCAAGAGGAAACCAAGGTCTCCTTTACTCTTAAAAAGAATTCACCAGAAACATACTATGATGTGGAATTTGAAAAGGAAAGAGTGACTAAGGTATTGGTAGTTATGGGTGCTAATAGTGCTGGTAAGTCTAATTTACTTAAGCCTTTAGCTTTTATACATTGGATTTGCACTTCTGCTTTCAAAGACTTAAGTAAAAATGAAAGATTACCTTTTTTTTCGTATATGATGAAAGAAGATAAAGTTTCTGAAATAGAAGTGTCTTTTATGAACAGAGACCCCAATAATATTAACTTTTATTTTAAATATTTTATTCAATTTAATCAGAATAAAATTTTACATGAAGAATTGAAAGTGAAGAGGGCTGATAATAGACAATATTTGTCTTGTTTCTACAGAAAGCTCAAAGGTGATAAACAAGAAATAAAAATCAATGAGGACGCAATTGAGAAAATAGTTAATGAGAGAAGTTTATTAGAAAAGAGTGAAATGGAGACGATACCTGCCAATGCGACGGTTTTGTCTTATTACTATAGAAAGAGCAACAAACTAGCCTCTTATATTGTTGAATCGATGAGTTTTCATTCTAATTTAAATATTTATGGTAAAAATTATTTTAATACTGGTAGTATCATAGAGACAGCGAAGAGATATAGTGAGAATGCGGAAATATTTTCACAAGCTATAAATTACATAAAAAAAATGGATTTTGGCTTAGATGGAGTTAAGTTAAGAATTGGAGAAAGGATTAATGAGGAAAATGGTGAAAAAGATAAAATTATTATACCGTTTGGTACACATACCAATAACGAGGACAATTTTGAATTACCATTTATGTTGGAGTCAGCAGGCACGCAGAAATTTTTTACACTTATTTATTATTTACTAGTGTCATTAAATAAAGGTGGTGTAGCTGTTATCGATGAATTAGACGGAGATTTACATCCAATTATGGTATCTGAAATATTAAATATGTTCAAAGATGACGAGATAAATAAAAATCATGCCCAATTAATTTTTAGTTGCCATACGCCTGAAGTACTAAATAATTTGAAGAAACATAACGTATATTTAGTAGAGAAGAGTGATTGTGAGAGTACAGCTTGGAGAATGGATGATATCCAGGGTTTAAGAAGTCAAGATAATTTATATAACAAATATATAACAGGAGCCTTGGGCGGAATTCCAGATATTTGCATATAAGGGATAGATGATGGCTTCTAGAAATAACAAGCGCAGAGTAAGAAAAACACTTTTAATAGTAGGTGAGGGATCCTCTGAGAAAGCATTTTTAGGACATTTAAAATCATTATATTCTACGGCTGCTGGACCCAGTATTAGTCTGATTTCAGCAGGTGGAAAAGCTCCAGATGGTCCTATCGACGAAGCGATATCATATAAGAAACAACGTGAATACGATGAAATTGTTGTTTTGCTCGATACAGATATAGCGTGGAAAAAAGAAAAAATAAACGAAGCAGAATATAATAATATAAAATTAGTAGGTTCAGAGCCATGTCTTGAAGGTTTGTTATTAAAGATTCTTGACAAATCTGTATCTGATGAAAGTAAAAAATGTAGAACACAATTGCAGAATATGTTACCTGGTAAATCGACAGAAAGTAGAAGTTATGTCCCTTTATTTAAGAAAGAATTATTAGATAAAGCCAGAAATAAAGTTGAACATTTGAATATTTTAATACGTTAAATAAGCGGTGAAAAATAAAAATTTACTCTTAATAAAATCAAATTTATCTTATTTTTGTCTTTGTTAATCATTTTACTAATAATTACTATGCACCATTTTTGGTGCTTTTTAATCATTCATGGTATTGAAAAAATTTTAAACGCTAATAATTAGTAACTAAAGTAATATTTAAAAATATAGAAGATTTTATTTAATAATGTTAAATAAGTAGATTGCTTTTGAGTATCTCGCCTACTCTTATTTATTTTGTTATATCTTAAACTATTATCTCCTATATATTTTTAACTATAATTGATATAAGTTTTGTTCGGATGATTTTAATAAATTTTGAATTCAATAAGTTAAACATAATAAAAATCAACATATCGATAATAAAATAGAAGTAAATTTATTATTTAACTCTTTCACCATTGGTAAAAGAGATATGTTTATTTTCATTGATTATAAATTTAACGGGATATAGTTTATTTATCTAGAGATGGCAAATTAATTTTTACTTCTGAGCAGGGAATAATACGATTTTTATCACTTAATACCATACCACGCTCAGAAAGCGTTAATGGAAGGTCATTGAGATCTGGAGCAATTAAAATCAATTGGATTTGCAAATGAAAAGTCGCTGGCCGCGATAAAAAATAGAGTCATTAATACCTTACCTAATTTGTTCATCTTTTTTCCGTATAAATAAAAATTTTCATTAACATTAGTTTAGCTAACATTAAAGTCAATTAAATTTTACTTATAACTAATTTAATTGATATTTTTATTAAACATTAACAATATGAGTTTATTTAGATAAGCACTTAGCACGAAGCGAATTTAATTTTGTCTTAGACATCAATCTAAAACTTTAGCAGCACAATATTGGCAAGAGAAACGGTTAAGATAGGTTTATAAAAAAAAGATTAATTAGTATCTTTGTAGTTATCATTATCTCTATAGCAGTTATTATCTTAATTTACATGCAATAAAAACAGTCAATTATCTAATTAACCTCTTCTTAAACTGAAGAGGTAGATTTAGTTTAGCTAAATGGAGCGCAAGAAGCAGGAGGGAAAACTTGTTTGGTCATTTCAATTGCTTGATACAAAAGGGGGGAGAACTATATTCAGCGGACTTACATAACTGCTTTTTTACATCATCCAAATTTGCTTGAGCTAGATTTGCCTCAGTTAAATTTGCTCCTTGTAAAACTGAATTACTCATATCACTATTCTTAGCTAAAGAAAGAAAGCTAAGTCCGAAGAGTGAGATAATAGTCAATGTCTTAAATAACGATTTCATAATTTATTCTCTAATGATTCTATAAAAAAACATTTTCAGCCTTAATTAACTACAATTCAATAACATTTATGTAAATACAATATAATGTCACCAATAAAATTTTTTTAATTTTTTATATAAGTTTTATACCAGATGATGTTTAAAAACTCCCTGCTTTGGAGGGAACTAATTTTCTATGATTTCATCATGAATGCATTAATAGATAACCTAACCTCAGTCGTTAAGGACTTTCTACTAGGTTGCAAGTCTGAAATGGCAGTGCGTATATAGAGCCATTCCACATATAGATGTTTCTCTATGGTATAATCAGCAAGTAAACAAATAAACCCTCTCTATAATGGTTGCTAAAAACCAGTGATGCCATTTAGAGGCGATAAAAAACAACATAGCAAAACAGCAAAAAATGCACGATAATACAACTAACCCAAAATTAACGCCAGGCAACGAATTAACCGCATCTACAGGTTACCATGACCACCACCGTTTTAGCGTGGCACCGATGCTTGACTGGACAGATCGCCATTGCCGCTATTTTCACCGTTTATTGACTAAGGAAGCGTTACTTTATACCGAAATGGTGACAACTGGCGCGCTTATTTATGGTAAAGGTGATTATCTGGCTTATAGTGAGGAAGAACATCCAGTTGCTTTGCAGTTGGGTGGTAACGAGCCTACGGCCTTGGCCAAATGTGCAAAAATGGCTCAGCAAAATGGTTATGATGAGGTCAATTTGAATATAGGTTGTCCTTCGGATCGTGTTCAAAATGGCCGTTTTGGTGCTTGTTTGATGCGTGAAGGCGGGTTAGTAGCGGATTGTATAAAAGCAATGCAGGATGCTGCGACGATCCCGATAACAGTTAAAACCCGCATTGGCGTTGATGATGATGATAGTTATGCTTTTTTAACCGATTTTATTGATAAAATTGTGACAGATAGTCGATGTCGTTTATTTATCATTCACGCGCGTAAAGCTTGGTTATCAGGTCTAAGTCCGAAACAAAATCGGGAAATACCGCCGTTAGACTATTTACGTGTCTATCAATTGAAAAAAGATTTTCCTCAGTTAACCATTGAGGTTAATGGTGGTATTAAAAACATTGATGAGGCTAAACAACATTTACACCACCTTGATGGTGTTATGATAGGACGAGAAGCTTATCAAAATCCGGCATTATTAACTCAGGTTGATGTTGAATTTTTTGACCAAAGTAGCCTAGTTATTGATCCGATTGTTGCAGTACAAGCAATGTATCCTTATATTGAACGCGAGTTGAAACAGGGAACTTATTTAGGTCATATTACTCGTCATATGTTGGGCATATTTCAAGCTATTCCTGGTGCCCGTCAGTGGCGCCGTCACTTGAGTGAAAATGCCCATAAAAAGGGCGCTGATGTGACTGTGGTTAAGCAGGCACTTGAGTTTATTACTGGTAAATAATTGACTAACCCAGGTTATTTTACCTATGCCAGACCTGGGGGCGGTTTAATTAAAGGGAACTAAAAGCGCGATCAAAATTAGCGAACATATAGAGTATCTAACTAATGAAAGCGGCCTTAATTTTATTTTTATTCGCATTTTATTTGCCGGTTTTGGCCCATTTTTGGCAAACTATTTTCCATCAATTGTACAGTGAGATTAATTAATTGCAGAAAATCAGCTAATTCAACATTGTTACCCTATTGTTCCAGAAGGGTGTTAAATTTTTGCTTAGCATAATGACAAATAGTTTGAAATTCATTACTAGAAAAGCGATCTTTGCTATCAACATGATTAATAAATGTATTGTTCTCTGGATAGCTGTTCATAATAATTAAACTCTGTTTAATTAAAAAAATTTACTTATTAAAAAATCAATAAACAATATAATTGTTCGCGAATATACGATCTGAAAATACAGTTGATTAATGGTGACGTTTAACTAGTGAATCATTAGCAATGATTGCAATATTTTTCAGAAAGTTCAGATTTATTGCCAATATTTTGCTATGTTTGATTGAGGAACATTGCAACATTTTCAGATTTTCTGTAAAAGATAACAGGGAACAATTCTTAAGGTTCAATCTCACATTAAATGATCAAATTGTCACGAAATAGCAGTAAATAGCATATACTGATGAGCGACTCTATTGATTAATGGGTAAAGAAAGTGCTATGGCGAAGAAGTATTCCGCAGAAACCGTATTTATTGGTCAGAAAGATCGTCAAATAGAGGGGCTAAAAATGCCACCTCACTCCTTAGAAGCTGAGCAATCTGTACTTGGTGGATTAATGTTAGATAACGAGCGTTGGGATCATGTCTCGGAACGCGTAACTAACGCAGATTTTTTTAGTCGACCGCACCGCACCATTTTTGCTGAGATGCAACGTCTGCTTGAGCAGAGTAGACCAATTGATCTAATTACTTTATCTGAATCATTAGAGCAGCAAGGGGAATTGGATAGTGTCGGAGGCTTTGCCTATCTAGCGGAATTAGCTAAAAATACCCCAAGTGCTGCCAATATTAACGCTTATGCTGATATTGTGCGCGAACGTGCTGTCGTCCGTGATATGATTGCGGTGGCAAATGAGATCGCTGATGCCGGTTATGATCCTCAAGGTCGAACTAGTGAAGAGTTACTGGATTTAGCTGAATCACGTGTTTTCCAAATTGCAGAAACCCGAGCCAATAAAGATGACGGTCCGAAAGGGATTGAAGAGATCTTATCGGAAACCGTGGAAAAAATTGAACAACTCTATAAAAAGCCTCATGATGGTGTGACAGGTGTATCTACTGGCTACCAGGATCTAGATAGAAAAACCGCAGGATTACAAAACTCTGATCTAATTATTGTGGCAGCTCGCCCTTCAATGGGTAAAACTACTTTTGCGATGAATTTATGTGAACATGCAGCAATGACGGAACAAAAACCGGTCTTGATTTTTAGTTTGGAAATGCCGGCTAATCAAATCATGATGCGTATGTTAGCTTCCCTGTCGCGCGTTGATCAGACGCGTATCCGTACTGGCCAACTTGATGACGAAGATTGGGCTCGTATCTCCAGTACCATGGGACTGTTGATGGAAAAGCGCAATATGTACATTGATGACTCTGCCGGATTAACACCGACGGAGGTCCGTTCACGTGCTCGCCGTGTTTACCGTGAACATGGTGGTTTAAGTTTAATTATGATCGATTATCTCCAACTTATGCGTGTTCCTTCCTTGTCCGATAATCGCACACTTGAGATTGCCGAAATCTCCCGTTCGCTTAAGTCATTGGCAAAAGAGTTACAAGTGCCGGTGATTGCATTATCACAACTTAACCGTAGCCTGGAACAACGAGCGGATAAAAAACCGGTCAATTCAGATTTACGGGAATCCGGCTCCATTGAACAGGATGCGGATTTAATTATGTTTATTTATCGAGATGAGGTTTATAACGATAATTCAGATCTTAAAGGGGTATCAGAAATTATTATCGGTAAGCAGCGTAATGGCCCAATTGGAACAGTACGTCTGACTTTCAATGGACAATGGTCTCGTTTTGATAACTATGCCGGGCCAATCTACCACGACGAATAGTCAATCTATTTAATTTAATACGGAGAGTAAAATGAAAGCGGCAACCGCTGTCATTGACCGCCGCGCTCTGCGTCACAATTTACAACGAGTTCGGGAAATTGCGGTTCATAGCCGCATAATAGCTGTCGTTAAAGCTAATGCTTATGGGCATGGTTTATTAGAAACAGCGCACACAGTTAAAGATCTGGCTGATAGTTTTGGGGTTGCTCGTATTAGCGAAGCAATAGCATTACGTGAAAATGGGATCAACAATCCCATCTTATTATTAGAAGGTTTTTTTGATCTGGCTGAATTACCTATTATCACTAGGCATGCAATTGACGTTGTTGTACAAAGTATTGAACAACTTGAAACGTTAGAACAGATTAAATTAGAAAAACCGATAAAAGTTTGGATGAAACTTGATACTGGTATGCACCGTTTGGGGTTTAGACCTGAAGAGGCAGCAATATCTTATGCGCGCTTGATGGCATGCCAAAATATCCAAAAGCCTATCAATATTATGAGCCATTTTAGCCGTGCGGATGAGCCAGGGCTCCCGGCTGCTACCAATCAGCAATTGGCTTGTTTTAATGCTTTTATAAAAGATAAACCGGGTGAAAAATCGATCGCGGCATCCGCCGGTATTTTATTATGGCAGGCATCATATTTTGATTGGGTGCGCCCTGGCATTATGATGTATGGTGCTTCACCACAAGAAGGTAAACAAGGCAAAGATTTTGGTCTCCTACCAGCGATGACACTCAAATCTAATTTAATTGCTATTCGTCAACATAAAGCCGGAGAGCCGGTTGGTTATGGTGGAGTTTGGGTTAGTGAGCAGGATACCAATCTGGGTGTAGTTGCTATTGGTTATGGCGATGGTTATCCCCGCAATGCCCCATCTGGTACACCAATACTAATAAATGGGCGCAAAGTGTCGATTGTTGGTAGAGTCTCTATGGATATGATCTCAGTAGATTTAGGATTTGAAAGTAAAGATAAGGTCGGCGATGAAGCGATCATATGGGGAGAACTATTGCCTGTTGAAGAAGTGGCAGCATATACTGGGGTCAGTGATTATGAATTACTAACAAAGCTAACCTCGCGGGTAGCAATGGAATACCTGGACGAATAAATTTGTCGTAGGTTATTTAATAAAAAATGGCTGTGCTGATAGTAGGGAGAATTTTAAGTGTTTCAGAATGTTGATGCCTTTGCGGGTGATCCTATCCTATCATTGATGGATGAATTTAATAAGGATCCCCGTGAAAATAAAATTAACCTTAGCATTGGCCTTTATTATGACGGCAAAGGGTATACTCCTCAACTTGGAACTGTTGGTAAAGCAAAAACAGAGCTTAACCAATTACCCGCTATAGCCTCCCTCTATTTGCCGATGGAAGGATTACATAACTATCGGTTAGCGGTTCAAAAGCTGCTTTTTGGTGCGGATAACCCACTAATAAAAGAGCAACGTATTGCAACAGTACAGACTATTGGAGGATCAGGAGCCTTAAAACTAGGAGCCGATTTTTTACATCGTTATTTTCCTGCTTCAGAGGTTTGGTGTAGTGATCCGACATGGGAAAATCATGCTTCTATCTTTATGGGATCAGGCATTAACGTCCATTATTACCCCTATTTTGATGTCGAGACCAAAGGGGTAAAATTTGCAGAAATGCTGGCAACATTCAAACAACTGCCAGCAAAAGTATTATCTTTATGCATCCATGTTGTCATAATCCGACCGGCTCGGATTTAACAGCGCAGCAATGGGATCAAATAACCGAAGTGGCAAAAGCGCGTCATCTTATTCCTTTTCTTGATATGGCTTATCAGGGATTTGCTAAAAGTATGGATGAGGACGTTTATGCTATTCGCACAATGGCTCAGGCTGGCTTACCGGTATTTGTCAGTAATTCATTTTCCAAGATTTTTGGTTTATACGGTGATCGGGTTGGCGGTCTATCTATTATTTGCCAAAATCAACAACAGTGTGAACGGGTATTTGGCCAACTAAAGGCGGGTGTACGTCGTCTCTATTCGAGCCCGCCGTCAAATGGCGCTAAAATTGTCGAACATGTGCTAACCAATGATTCATTACGCACTGAATGGTTAAGTGAGGTAGAATCGATGCGCCAGCGCATCTTTGCTATGCGTACAATGCTAGTTAGCAATTTGAAAAATGTGTTACCTGAGAAAAACTTTGATCACCTACTAAAGCAGCATGGTATGTTTAGTTACACCGGCTTTAGCCCAGAACAGGTTGCGCGTTTACGTGAGGAGTTCGCGATATATTTGGTTAGCACAGGGCGTATTTGTATGGCGGGTGTTAATCAACATAATGTTCAAAGGATTGCTCAGGCTTTTGCCGCAGTAAGTCGTTAACTAAATTTAATTACCATCAATGATTCTATTAAAGCCAGTGATTATCTAAACACTGGCTTTTATTTATTAAACATAAAATTATAGAAATCATATTTAATTCTAGGAATAAAAACAAAATACCATTAATTAAATTTAACATATTGAATTATAGTTAAAAATAATGATCATTATTAGAATAACTAATTAAATTGTTGATTATTATATATTGCCTATTAAATTTTTGTTTTCTATTTTGAGACGTTAATTTTCACCCTCATATTTATGCAAAAATAGAATATAGGTAATGCAATGAAAAATAAAATTATTCGTTATAGCACCAAAATAGTTTATCTTATTGCCAGTTATCCTCTGTTGCCGGTTTTCAGTTCCACTATCCAAGCGATAAATGACCAAACTCAGCTATCGGTTAAAAATCAAATTCCTATCATCAATATAGCTGCGCCAAATCAGGCGGGTATTTCTCATAATCACTATCAGCAATTCAATATACCGCCGCAAGGTGCGGTCTTGAACAATGCCATCCGATCCACTCATAGTGAACTAGTTGGTCAACTGGCTAAAAATGAACAGCTGGTTGAGCGGGCAGCAAGCTTGATCATTAATGAAGTAACCGGCTCATCTTCTTCACAGCTTAAGGGCAAATTGGAAATTGCAGGTAGGAAAGCGGATGTGATCATCGCTAATCCTAATGGCATCAGCTGTGATGGCTGTCATTTCAGCAATATTGGTGGATTAACCTTAACAACGGGCCAGCCGGCACTGAATCAACGAGGCGAATTTGCCCATCTTAGGGTGAAAAAAGGTGATATTAGGATCCTTAATAAAGGACTCTATAGTGGTAGTCAAGATTATGCAGAGATGATCAGCCGTACTGTTACTATCAATGCCAGTATTCTCGGCAAAACTATTAGCTTATTGCCAGGCAGTAATGCGATTGATTATCACACTGGAAAGATTTCCCAAATAACTAGCCCGAGCCTAAAACCACAATTTGCTGTTAGTATTACAGGATCGGGTGGGATCTATGCCAATCGAGTTAAAATAATTGCCACCGAGCCAAAATGTGAAGTTAAGCTGGATAATATTAAAACTAGTGAAAGAGATTTATTTGTTTCTGCTAAAGGCAAACTGACGCTAGGCCATATTACCACTAAACGTCATTTAACTGCCAAAGCGCCAGCCGTTATAATCCCTGCAACTAGTGAAATTTTATCTCAGCAAAATCTATTAATTGAAAGCAATAGCCTAATTAATCAAGGTAAAATAACCGCTCAACAAAATATGCATCTATTTAGTAATATCATCAGCAATCAGGGTGAAAGCGCTAAAATTGAAGCCTATAACAATCTTTGGCTGCAGAAAAATGCCAGAGGTGAGCCAAGTGAAAGGATTGAAAGTAATGCGGCGGCTATCTCAACGCAAACCGGTAATCTGATCCTAGAAGCCAAACAAGTGATTAACTACAGCAATAACGAAACCATCACGGCACAATTAATAACACCGGATAAGTAACAAGGTTAAAGCATATATTGTCAGAACAAATGGCGCTGGCATGAGTACTTGTGTCAGCAAAAATCTAAAACCTAATTCTGAGATCAAATGAAAATAGACTGGTTTGCTGAAATCGCTCCAGTGCTAAGGCAATTTGTTTAATCGGAAAAAGTGGCTTACAAATTAGCTTCCCGGCTAGTCGTTAGTCGAATTTTTGCCGGTAATAATTTCTATATTAAATGCGCAAAGTGCATAAACAATTTCTGCCTTGCGGCTAGATACAGTCCAGCTTACCCTAAAAGGTAAGGAAGTCTTTGATAGTTTGGGTGCCAGAAGTGTTGCTAGGATTTCGAACCTAGGGATTAAAAGTAACAGACCGCCATATCAAGCTAATTAAGGCGCTTGGTGATAAGAGAGTGTGCTTTGAGCAAGAAGATTGGTAGCCAATTAATATATCGTAACAAGATGCAGTGCTGAGTAAAGCAACCCGCTCAATCAGTAATAAGTTGGTGGGCTGCTGGCTAAAATTAGTTTTTTGCAGGTTAAATGATAATATCCTTTGCCGGATCAACGGTGCCGATGATGTCGATTTGAAACTCTGCTTGTCCGTCGCCATCATGATCAAGCATTAATTTGGTTAAATTTTCTGTTTTATTATAATTAATTATCATTTCATTTTTTTGCTTGGAAAACTTATTTACCAACTTAATCATAACATCACAATTATTAATTTTCTTTAAAGAAGAGATATCTATTTTATCGCTACCAGTTTCAAAATCAGTTATTTTATCTGGTGATGCGGATAGAGAATCATTAAAGGATAGATACTTAAAAGTATCATTTCCTTTATTTCCTTCTGATTGTTTATCACTAAAATAGCCTGTTAGTGTATCCCGTCCTAAGCCACCTGATATTATATCATTGCCTGCATCACCCGATATTTTATCGTCTCCAGAACCGCCTAATAGGGTATCATTACCTAAACCACCCGATAGTATATCGTTTCCAGAGTCTCCTGACATGATATCATTTCCAGCATCACCATACATTGTATCATCGCCAGAACCGCCTAATATTCTATCATTTCCAGAGTCACCTCTTAGTGTATCATCACCGGAGCCACCTGATAGCATATCGTCGCCAGAACCACCTGATATGCTATCGTTTCCTGATCCGCCTGATATTTGATCGTTTCCTGCATCACCAAATATTTCATCATCTCCGGCATCTCCTAATATGATATCATTTCCAGCATTACCTGCTAGTTTATCATCTCCTTCATCACCTAATATGGTATCATCTCCGGCATTACCTGATAGGTTATCATCTCCTGTATCACCTAATATGGTATCGTTGCCCGCATTACCTGATAGGTTATCGTCTCCTGCATCACCTAATATGGTATCGTCTCCGGCATTACCTGATATGGTATCATCTCCGGCATTACCAGATATTATATCATTGCCTGCATCACCTGAAATGGCATCATTTCCTTGATTACCTATTAATATGTCATCATTATTAGTACCGTTTATTTCCTTAGTCAAAGCCATTTAGTGCTTCCTCTTTTTTTACAATTATTTAACATTAATGCCATTGCACTCAATGGCATTAAAACTCATATTTAATATAATTAAATGAATTAACTGTAGTTTAAGATTAGGAGTCTAGTAGCAAGAGCCGTTCTATTTTATGATTTTTTTCACACTTTATTAACAACCAAGGGTTATGACTTTGTCGTTACGCGCGAAATTTTTCTGTGCTGTTGTCAGTTTAATTTTTCTTGATGCGGTTAGGGGGTTGGATCTGTACAGACATTATTTAGCTATTTAAACAGATCCGTCCTCATCGGTCCAAGAACCTCGATTTACATCCAAATTTTGTAGCTCAATCATTGTTGAATATTGACTATTTTCGTTAATGCTATTTAGTTGTTTTGTTATCAATTCAGAAATATGTTCTTCTATCGCAGCGAAAGGCACATCGACTCCCTTTAGCTCTGAAATACTGGCATTGATCACTTTTATAGATTGAGAAATTGAGTGATTAATATTGGCTGCTTTTGCTAGTTTAAAGCGAGATTGATAGCCGTCATGAATCGCTTTCTGCAGTTTATCTCGTTTAATTTTTCCAACCACCGAACCGATAGCAAGTACAACCCCGATGGTAGCTCCTCCAGATGCTGCCATAGAAGCGATTTCGAAGGAGGCAGGTAATCCAACTAACTCAACAAGCGCTGCTGCGCCGATTTATCCTGTAGAGACTAAGTAACTTGTTGCACCGACAGTTATAGACTCTGATACAATGTTCGCGGTAATAATTGGGGCGATCATTGCTGGTATTTCAAAATTTAATGTGTTAAAGGAGAATTTCTCAAATTTAATCTTTTCATCATTTATTTCTTTTTCATACATTCCCTTAAGATAATTATTCAACTCGACTACATTGTCTTGGATTTCCTTAATCGATAGCGCATTTTTGCTGGCATAGGTTTGACAATCTACCGCTATTTCATGCGCTCGGGCTTCCCTAACTGGATTGTCTGGGAAATAGGTATCGCCGGTAAATAACCCGGGAAGATATTTTGTGTAGACACTGGTAAAGCCATCGGCAAAATCACTCCAAAAGCTCATTTTCACCTCATTCAATTAATTAGTTTTAATTTAAAAACGCCAATGATTGCCATTATGTTGGTAATAGCGGTTTAAGCTTTAGCAAAATTACATTGCAATCATCTTTGGTTTTCGCTAGCGCAATAAGCGTCACAAGCAACTGAGCATTGGTTTCAGGCGATAAAATTGCGTGACTAGATTTGTTATTCAATAAGATCTATTAAATACTGGTTAAGTAACCATTAATCCTCATCGGTCCAAGAACCTCTGGATTTGTCAAGAGCAGCCAGAGTCGTGTTGGTTAAAGAATCGATGTTATTCAGTTCAACTTAGTTTCGTTTTATCGAATTGTCAATGATTTTGTCTATCTGCTCTTTCGATACATCAGGCCCTAAGGCGTCTAAGACGACTGAAACTGACGTGGTGACAACATTCAGTTTACTGATAACAATTTCATTCGTCAGTTCAGCTTTTTTTAATTTGAACCTGGGATCAACCGACTCTTTAATTTTGTCTTGCAAATTTTTCCGTTGTACCGCCCCTGTGACTGAATCAATAATGCCTTGAACTAGAACAGCCGCTGCGATCCCACCGAATACAGTGCCCACTCTAAACCACTTTGGTAGACCTACTAATTTAATAAAGGCAGCTTCACCAATACGCCCTTGTTGCAGAAGATATGATTTAGCGGCTAGAGACAAGGCTTTGTTAGCGATGCCATAGGTAAGCATCGGTGTAATGACGTCAGCAACACTAATTAAAATTTTATGTGTTTTTGACTCTGCGACAAAATCGATATCATGAAATTTTACTGGTGTTCCAACAACCTTGTATGCTTTGCGTATCGCTTCATTTGCGTTATTTATTGCTATTTCGTATTTGGTATGTTGTTGTGAAATATTACCGACTGCCGTGGAATTGTCGGCGACAAGTTCTGTCAGTCTTACCGCTCTTTTTTCATTATTGGGATAAAAAAGATTATCAAACATAATTGATAGCTCTCGTAAATTTTATTTATGTTAAAATATTTATTGGGTTAATTAACCCAGAATATTGATTTTTATATAATTTTTTAGAAAGTAAACGCTAACAAACACGATTATTTTATTTGCTAAACCGGTTCTATTGCCGCCCAAAAACAGTTGTAATTTAAGTCACTAATCAAAGTATTTTACATTTACCCTTTACTGATAAAGAGCTGGGTATATTAAGCATGTAAATTACTCTTAAATGACTATTTGCAACTTTTTTCACCATTTTCGCGATCTGTGTAAGGAGGAAGGCGGCATAAGAAGCAAAAGCCAACATTTTCTTCCTTAATAATTAGTGAGCTAATAGTATAGAACGGATTGATAAAAAAATAACAAATTATTAACAATTTTATGGCATGGGCACTATGAGCAAAAAAGTCGGCACGTTATTTGTGCATTGCTGGTTTAATATAAGCCATTAATTGATTTAGCGGTTTTCTTTATCAAATTCTTCATCACCATCCGTGGTATCAAATGTTTGCGATAGCTTTTGGTTAACAAAATAGTTTTTATATTGATGAACTTAACTATCCACATTTTATTCTGTCATATCAGTCGGTAGATGGCCTATCGAAGCTTTTACTAGCGTTATTTTGCTTGTTCATTAGTGGCACAGGAAATTACGCCGTCATTATTTAAATCACAACTATGCACAGCAGTAATGGTGGCAAATTCATCCATGATTTCGATCGGGTAGGTAGGCCCAGCTTCACGATAGGCTTCCATTTCATTTAGATGGTCATTCTGAAAACAGGCGGTTTTTTCTGGTTCCTCGATGACCCAGCGCGGAAAGAATGCGGTACAGTGCAACAATTGGATCCGAAGATTTAAAATTACACTAATACTTGTTCCGGTTGGTTCTGTCCAGGATGCTTTATATATGTTCAGTCCGATCTGTACAATATAGGCAGATTGATCTTTTACACATCGGTTACTGGCGGAACCACTACAGACCCGATAATCCACGGTGTTGTCGTTTTTTATGTAAATTTCATGCTGCCAGCCGTTTTCATAAGTATATACGAGGTGTTTGCCAACCAAATTAGTTAAGTCATGCTTGTCAAAATTGTTCATTTTTCACTCTCTTTTTGTGGGTGTTAACTATCGTATTTATTAATTTTTTAACCAGATAACGCAATCACTCAATAATGTAATTTTTGTCTTAACAGAATCTAATAGCGGGTTAATTAAATATAGAGTAATACTGTAATGATAAACTGTTTGCTAAAATAGAGTTGAAAAGCGCTATTTATCTTTGACACTTGAAACTCGGATAAAAAGCAAGATAAATAAAAATGATAAACTTAACATTATCTTTGCTGATAAACGCGTTCACATTGTTAATTTTGTGTTAATAATAGAATGGATGGAAATTTTTGCGTTTATGCAATCAATCAAAATCGATACTCAAACAGATTAAGAGCGTGAAAAGGGGCTGGCAGGTACTAGCACTACAAAGCGTTTCTTATTATAGCAAATATTCCGTTCTGATTGTCATTGGTAACAATAATGTTGAGCAATAGTGCTCCCAGCAGCAGAGCCGGGCGATTGTTCAGTTTTCTATAGCGGAAATAATGGCTTATTAATAACCACGTTTTAGGATCGGTTTTAAAAACTGACCGGTATGTGATTGCTTACATTTTACAATCTGCTCAGGTGTACCGGCGAATAAGATCTCACCACCACCACTACCGCCTTCTGGACCCAAATCAACAATCCAGTCGGCTGTTTTTATCACGTCTAAATTGTGTTCAATGATCACGATTGTATTGCCCTGATCACGGAGTTGATGTAATACATGCAACAGTTGTTGAATATCAGCAAAATGTAAACCGGTGGTCGGTTCATCCAAAATATAGAGCGTTTGGCCGGTACCGCGTTTGGAAAGTTCGCGAGATAACTTAACCCGTTGTGCTTCACCTCCGGATAAAGTGGTTGCCGATTGGCCTAAACGAATATAAGAAAGTCCCACGTCGATTAATGTTTGCAATTTTCGCGCTAGCGAGGGGACAGCGGAAAAATATTCACGCGCTTCCTCAATAGTCATTTCTAACACTTCGTGAATATTTTTGCCTTTATATTTGATCTCTAACGTTTCACGATTATAGCGTTTGCCCTTGCAATGATCACAGGGAACATAGACATCGGGCAGAAAATGCATTTCAACTTTGATCACTCCATCCCCCTGACAAGCTTCACAGCGTCCACCTTTGACATTAAAACTGAACCGTCCAGGGGTATAACCTCGCGCCCGAGACTCAGGTACACCAGCAAATAATTCCCGTACCGGCGTAAATACTCCGGTATAGGTAGCTGGATTAGAGCGGGGGGTTCGGCCGATCGGACTTTGGTCAATATCAATCACTTTATCGAAGAATTGTAATCCTTCAATATCGGTATAAGGCGCCGGGGTTGCATTGGTAGCTTTATTTAATTGCCGCTGGGCAATAGGAAACAAGGTATCATTGATCAAGGTTGATTTACCTGAGCCGGAAACGCCAGTAATACAGGTAAATAAGCCAACAGGTAGTTCCAGTGTGACATTTTTTAGATTATTACCTTGGGCACCAATCAACTTTAAGATTTTTTCTGCATCGAGTGGTACTCGTTTGAGTGGGATGGCAATTTTGCGCTCACCACTAAGATACTTACCGGTTAATGAATCTGGATTGCTAATAATATCGTCCAGGCTGCCTTGAGCAACGATGCATCCTCCATGTATACCTGCTCCCGGGCCGATATCGATAATATGATCGGCGGCGCGGATCGCATCTTCATCATGCTCGACCACAATAACCGTATTGCCTAAATTTCGTAAATGCAGCAAGGTCTGTAACAGCCGATCATTATCTCGTTGATGTAAACCAATCGAAGGTTCGTCCAATACATACATGACACCAACTAAACCGGCACCAATTTGACTTGCTAGCCGTATGCGTTGCGCTTCGCCACCGGATAAGGTCTCAGCTGAGCGAGAGAGGGTCAGGTAATTTAATCCTACATTGACCAAGAATTTTAATCGATCGTTAATTTCTTTCAGAATCTTTTCCGCAATTTGTGCACGTTGCCCACTGAGCTGCAAAGTTTGGAAAAATGCCATTGCATGGCCGATACTAAAATCTGAAATTTCTGGTAGGGTGGTATTTTCAATAAACACATAACGGGCTTCTTGCCGTAAACGGGTGCCATGACAGGCTATACATGGCCGATTATTGATATATTTTGCCAGTTCCTCGCGCACGGCCATTGATTCGGTTTCTTTATAACGGCGCTCCATATTATGGATCACCCCTTCAAAGGGATGGCACCTTACCGTAACATCGCCGCGATCGTTTTGATATTTAAATTCAATTGCTTCTTTGCCGGAGCCATATAAGATCACTTGCTTGATCGCCGGATCTAACGAACTAAACGTGGCTTCGACATCAAATTTATAGTGTTTAGCTAACGATTGTAGCATCTGGAAATAATAAAAATTACGTCGATCCCAACCGCGTATTGCCCCGCCAGCTAAAGAAATTTCCTCGTTTTGGATCACGCGTTCCGGGTCGAAAAATTGTTGTACACCGAGTCCATCACAAGAGCTACAAGCTCCTGCTGGATTATTAAAGGAAAACAGGCGCGGCTCTAATTCACTCATGCTATAACCGCAGATTGGGCAGGCAAAATTAGCGGAGAAAACGAGTTCAGTTGCCTTACTGTCATCCATATCAGCGATAACCGCAGTACCGCCTGATAACTCAAGCGTAGTTTCAAACGACTCAGCCAGCCGTTGCGCTAGCGCGGCACGAACTTTAAAACGGTCAACGACCGCTTCTATAGTATGCTTTTTATGCAGTTCTAATTTAGGCGGATCGGAGAGATCGCAAACTTCGCCATCAATGCGGGCACGAATATAACCCTGTGCGGCCAGATTATCCAATAGCTTAATATGTTCACCTTTACGCTCTTTAACTACCGGTGCCAGCAACATTAACCGCTTGCCTTCCGGCAGCGCCAGGACGTTATCAACCATCTGGCTAACTGTTTGCGCTGCTAACGGCGTATCGTGATCAGGACAGCGAGGTTCACCAACCCGGGCAAACAACAACCGCAAATAATCGTGGATTTCGGTGATCGTACCTACCGTTGAGCGTGGGTTGTGTGAGGTGGATTTTTGCTCAATCGAAATGGCCGGTGATAGTCCTTCAATATGATCAACATCCGGTTTTTCCATTAAGGATAAAAACTGCCGGGCATAGGCAGACAGTGATTCAACATAGCGGCGCTGGCCTTCTGCATACAGGGTATCAAATGCCAGGGAAGATTTTCCTGAGCCTGATAACCCAGTAATAACAATCAATTTATCGCGAGGAATAATTAAATTGATATTTTTTAAATTATGGGTGCGCGCACCTCTGACTTCAATGTTATCCATATACCACATCCCGGATGAGAACACATTCAAACAGTAAATAAAACGTTTTATTATTACACAATTTTGGCTGAATGAATATACAGTACAGTATAGGCGTTCATATTCTGCAATTTAATCGTCAAACTTAAAAAAATTTAGCAATATTGCAGTATAATTTTCTAAGGCGTTTCGCAAACCTTAATCGCAACGGTTTGGTTTCCATATTCAATAGCGTGTTCGCATGTTAAACTAGCGACACTTCAATTTAGGCAAAAATATTAATACATCAGGAGTATCGAATGGCCAGCAGAGGCGTTAACAAAGTCATACTTATCGGCAACTTGGGACAAGATCCTGAAATTCGTTATATGCCAAATGGTGGTGCGGTTGCGAATCTTACGCTGGCCACCTCTGAAAGTTGGCGTGATAAGCAAAGTGGCGAAATGCGGGAAAAAACAGAATGGCACCGTGTTGTGATCTTTGGCAAGCTGGCGGAAGTGGCAGGTGAATATTTACGTAAAGGTTCACAAGTTTATATTGAAGGCTCACTACAAACCCGTAAATGGCAAGATCAAAATGGCCAGGATCGCTACTCTACCGAAGTGGTGGTGAATATTGGTGGAACCATGCAAATGTTAGGGGCGCGTGGTGGCTCACAAGAGGGTATGTCACAAAATAATCCAGCCAGTGGCTGGGGACAACCACAACAACCGCAACAGCCACAAGCAAGCCAGCAGTTTAGTGGTAACGCGCCAGCATCAGCGCCAGCTGCCCATTCCGGTAAAACCGCTCCCGCGACACCGGCTGAACCACCAATGGATTTTGATGATGATATTCCGTTTTGAGAGATGCTAACCACTTGATTTGGTTTAAGTTTTATTTTAAATATATATATATTAATAATAGGTTAGATAAAAAGTTTACAGGAGTATTAGGATTTCTGTAAATTTTTTTATCCTTGTTTTGTTGTTATGGTTTATTTTGAATTATTGTGACATTGATTCGAGTGTTTCAATTGTATTTTGTAAAGATTTTGCGCACACCTAATTTATTGATGTGATCGATGTATATTTTTTAAAATCCATTTATTTATTATGGATATAAGTGATTGACTATGCATGAATGCCGTTTTAGCATGTATGCGTAGGTGTTATTCGCCTATTTGTGGTTCTAGTGTTTTATATTTGTTGATTTACACAGAAAATCGATGCTCTCTAACATGAGCGATCCGAAAGGATCATGACCGGACTCCTGGGGTTCTATGGGAATTTTTCTCGAACTCAGCTGAAGGCAGATATAGATAGGTCTAATAAGCGACAGTTGTCTGGCGATAAGTTAGGAGTCAGCTCAGTGGTCAATTAAATTATTTCTGTGGCTCTTTTGGTTGGTCTGGCGAATTTTAAACCAACAATAAGGAGATTTATGTTTATGCGTAAGCTAACACTCAAATATAAACGCATTACAAAGAACACTGAATCGATATTCGAAGCCGAGTACGAGACAAAAACACAAGTTGACCAGAGCTCACGGAAAATAGGACTGGTATCAGACTATATTCCTGTGATCGTTACTGTAGTGGTTATCTTCTTTAAGCAGATGTTTAACCACTTCTAACGATTGACTCCTTTCTTTTTGTATTGGTGGTTTATGGATAAGCCTTATTACCCTTTTAATGCTATTGCTTCTATTGAAGCTCTTGCCAGAACATTAGGTATACACCCTAAATTACTGTGTTCTATTGCCGATAAGGTAGAATCATCTTATTCTACTTATGATTTAGCTAATAAAAATAGAACAGTATTTGAACCTAAGTATGAACTTAAAAAAATACAGAAACGAATTAACTCAAGAATTTTCGAAAAAGTTGAATATCCTTTATATTTACAAGGTGGAATAAAATCCGAAGTTAAACGGGATTATGTTGAGAACGCTAAGATACACTCTCATGCGGAAACATTAATTAGCCTCGATATTAAAAAATTTTATACAAATATAAAAGCTGATAAAGTATTTTCTGTATTTAAATATTTTTTTAAATTTCCAGACGATGTTTCTACTATTTTAACAACATTAACAACTTATAGGGGACGTGTTCCACAAGGTGGATGTACTTCTAGCTATCTCGCAAATTTAGTATTTTTTAATTCAGAATACAGCCTTGTTTCAGCCTTTAGGGGTAAGGATGTTAAATATTCAAGATTGCTTGATGACGTGACCCTTTCTTCTGAAAAAAATTTAGATAGTATTAAGTGTACTAATTTAATTAAAAATGTTGTGGCAATGTTTAGATCCTACGAATTGAGATTAAATACAAAAAAAACAAAAATTGAATATAGAGGAAAGGCAAATAAAGGTTTTGAAGTTACTGGATTATGGGTTGAGCATAAAAAACCGAAAGTAAGGAGAAAAGAGCAGCGTTATATTAGGCAGTTAGTATATAATTGTGAGCTGCAGTATAATGACAGGAAAACTAATTCAGAATATCATGAGCTTTGGAATAAAACTTCAGGGAAGGTGGCTAAATTGGTGAGGTTAGATCACTCTCAAGCCAAAAATTTAAGAGAACGGCTTAGATTAGTATTGCCCCAATACGATAATAATACAGCTTATAAATTGAAAAAATTAACAAATAAATCACTGCAAGTACCCAAAGAGCACCATCAAAAAATTGGTCGAATAAGAGATTATAATAGACTGATATTTAAGTTGGGTATTTTAAAGCGCTCTCACCCCGCTTTAGCAAAAGTACTAATTAAAAAAATGAAATCTCATTATTTAAATGTACCGACCAATAAGGAGTATTGGCTTGAGTGATGAAACGGTTGCTCGTGAGTTTGGAGTTATACATACTTACGATCCTTTTAAAGGTTTTGGCTTCATCAGAAGGACTAAAGGTAAAGATGTATTTTTCTTTTATGATCAATTGCCAAAAGGGGGAACAGAACTTTCGGAAGGAGATCTCGTCAGTTTCGGTGTTGAAAAAAAACCAAAAGGTCCTAGAGCTATTAATATACAAAAAGTGGGACATATTGCTTCTTGAAAAGTCTTCTTCATAACTTGAATTATATTGTTAGCTATTAATATCGAACTTCTTTACTACTGTGTTTTTAGTTTAGTTCACATTCCATCTGTATAGATTGCTGCTAATATGTCTTATTCTTCCTCTAAAGCTTAGGTTGAATCTCTTTCTACTTAAGTAGACTACTATTAGTATTTTTTATATCGCTTTTCATACTCAATAAAAGACAGCTAATTATTGAAACCGCTCTGATGCTTAACATTGCAGAACATCTCAACATATTCGTAGATATCCATATCAATTTGTTTACATGAGGAGTAAATCATTCGCTTTGTTTTCCTAATTTCAATAATTGGAAATAGCAATTGTTTCTTCGGCTCATGTTTCATGCTAGTACATATTGCTTCAAGATTTATTCTAATCATGGTTGGTATAATGACTTTCTTGACCAAAATATAGAGCATACTTTCTATCAGAGAACTTTTTATATCGTCATCAAAATCTATTGTCACTTTTAATCAATAAATTAAATTGAAAAGTCAATTTATTACCCACATCAAAGTTATCGCATGCTAATACCTTAGTTTTATTTGCTTGCCAATTATCCTATTAACTCCTACTTAATTGGTATCAATATCTTCTTGATCATATAGATAAATGACTCTAAACGATTGGCCAAATCAAACTCTGGCTCCATAAGATCACGTCCGATTGCGCCGTCAGCGATGGTCATTAACCAGGAAGCAGTATTTTCAATCGATAATTTTGGATCAATTTCGCCATTACTGACGCCATGCTTTAGGACATCAACCAGTTGTTGTCTGACAATTTTTTCATTTTCAATAAAAGTGCTGTTAATTACCGGGTTTCTACTGGCTTCGGCAATAATTTCCAGACTTAAGCGAGCATAGGTTGGCTCATTATAAAGTTGTAATAGCCTGGTCATCATAGTAATAACAGTTTCAATGGCCGAACTATTGGCCTGTTCTATCTGTAGTAGCGTGGCAAAATCGGCCTGATCTTGTAAAGCAATGGCTTCAATAATGGAATTTTTAGTTGGATAGTAATGGAATAAATTTCCGGGACTCATGCCAGCGGCTTTACATATTTCCGCCGTTGAAGTGGCATGAAACCCTTTTTCAACAAAACAGTGAATGGCGGCGGTAATGATCTGTTTTTTCTTAGCGCGTTGTTTTTCCGTTTGGTCAGCCATATTGATCTCCAAAACAGTAGACAATAATTTTTAGACCGATTACTCTATCTACTTTTAAGCCAGAAATAAAGGGCTTTTCGCTGATTAATCTTAAACAACAGTGAATTTTAGCTATTTGCTTGCTTGTTAAATTATTTTAGTAGGATAGGTGAAAATGTATTACTTTCCGCACGAATCGCAGGCACATACTTGCACCTGGATGTCATTTGGTATGTCTGCAACCATTTGGCCAAAACACTTAATTGCCAGCCTACAGCAGAATTTAGCCGATATTGCCTTAGCAATTGCTGAATTTGAACCGGTTAATTTATTGGTTACGCCTGAAAATTATCCCGTTGCATGGAATTTACTCGGCAGTTCGGTGAACTATATTGAAGCACCACTTAATGATATCTGGATCAGGGATAGCGGCGCTAATTTTGTGCTGGATAAAAGTTTAGGGCAACTGGTGGCTATCGATTTTAATTTTAATGGTTGGGGCAACAAACAGCGGCATAATTTTGACCGTCATGTAGCCAAAATTATGGCGGACTACACAAAAAGCCAACTAATTAAAGCAAATATTAACATTGAAGGTGGCAGTATTGAAGTTAATGGTTCGGGATTAGGGATATTTACCGAAAGCTCGATCTTAAATAGTGCTCGTAATCCTAATTGCACACGCCAGCAAATAGAAGATCAGTTAAAAATCTATTTAGGATTGAAGGATATTATCTGGTTAAAAGGTATTAAAGGTTATAATATTACCGATGGCCATATCGATTTTTATGCCCGTTTTATTAATGAAAACAGTATTATTATTAACTTGGAAAATGATACTTATTCTTTTGATTATCGTGTTACCAAAGAGAATCAAGACAGCTTAATAGCGATGAATAAAATTAAAGATATAACTATATTAAATACGCCGCAAAATGTCAGAGTTAACCGTCAGCACTATCCTGAATTTGCTGCCAGTTATGTTAATTATTATCTCTGTCAACAGGCAGTGATAATGCCAGAATTTGGTGATCAAAAGGCAGATAAAGCCGCTGTAGAAATATTAACGGACTGTTTTCCCAACCGTAAAATTGTCACTGTTAATATTGATACTATCGCTATTGGCGGGGGTGGTATTCATTGTGTAACTCAACAACAACCGAAAACCGCTATGTGATCCATAGCGGTTCTCCATCATAACCATTACTGGCGTAGTTAATGTTCGATCTTCTTATACAGCACCAAATTCTCTTTTGTTTCATCGGGACGGTGACCGATCCAGAATATTTCCATGCCTGGAGGCGGTTCTCTAACCTCTTTGGAAAGATCGAGTAACCAACGGCAATTAGGCGGTGTTTCGTAGTGATATTGTGATTGATGTAATATTCCGGTGTAGTAATAAAGCATTGGCGCTTCTGATTCACCTACTTCATGGGAGACCATACAGTCGGTAGGAAGAAATTCGCTGGCAATATGCTGTTTTAGATCTGCAAACACATTCTGATAACCTTTAGCATAATCTATCCAGCCAATAAAGAGTGAGAAGATTAATCCCCAGATAACTGTTAATCCCAGACACCATATTTGGGCGGCTTTTAAAGCCAATTGGTCGGCCAGGAAACGTTTTTTAACCAACCAGATTAAGGTGATCGCTAAGGCAAATAAAAAGGCTAACCAAGAAAAATGAGGCTGATAACCACTAGGCAACCATTGACGAAAGATTGCTAGTAATTGGTGGTGTTCAGTGGAGAAAGATAACCCATAGCCAATCCATATCAACGCAATGATTAGGGAAAACAAAATTAGACTAAAGTAATAACCAATTTTATATATTAGTGAGGGTAAACGACAAAAACAGTGGGTTGCCAATAATGCCATCGGGGCAATAAAAGGTAATAGATATAACGCACGGCCAGAGGCTGAAATTTGTAATAAGATAACGCCTAATAATACAAAGCAGGTGGGTAAAAAAAACCTATTATCCGTTAGATTTTTTATTGGTTGTTTCAAGATAAAAATAAAAGCTAAGATACCTGATGGTAAGGCGAAAAGAAGTATTGCTTCAGGAATACGGAAGGCTTTGGCTTTTGCGCCTAAATGTTCAACTGAAAAACCCAAAAAACGACCAATATTATTATCCCAAAACCAAACTTTAAACAGCTCAGGGCTATCACGAAAAAGTAAAATTGGCCAGGGTAAAATTAAACTTAAAGATAGCAGACCAGCAATAATTGCCAGGCAGTAATAGCGTTTATTACGACAACTTTTTAAACAAATTGGGGCCAGAATTAAACAGATCCAAATTAAGCCGGGGATAAAAACTCCCTTTGATAACATAGTAATGATGGTACCGACTGTTAACCAAAAGGTGGAAAAGAGATTTTTTCCCTGTTTAATGAGGCCTAATAAGCCATATAATCCAATAATAGTGCCAGCGATCAATGCGGTATCGGTAAACATATCGTGGCTATGACGTAATATACCCGGCGCCGATGCGAATAGGGCTAGTGCTATCCAGATGCGATGATCAGAGAAGCTGTCAGCAGAGAAAAAACGGCGGGCTAAAAAAATAAAAAAGGATAGACTTACAGCAGAAAAAAATAGCGAGGCAGTTCTGGCTGCGTCATGCATCGGTAACCAAGAGGAAAAAAGATGAACAGCAATGGTTGCAACCCAATAATAGAGCGGGGGTTTTTCCATGAAAGGTTGGCCGGCGTTAGTTGGTATCAGCCAATTACCTGTTTCATACATAGTTTGTATGATACCAAAACTATAATTTTCATCTTGTTTCCACGGGTTATGTCCAAAGATACCTGGTAGCAGGTAAATCAACAGAAACAGTAAGAAACCGAATAGCGTTTTTATATCTGTTTTAGATAAAGAGTCATTATTTATTATTGCCATGAAATAAAATTAGTTAATTAAAATAAATATCGTTGTCATCAAACTCTGCCATGACTTATGTTTATAGCATACTCAAACGGTTTACATAATATAATAATCATCGATAAATCATATTAGCATAAATGTTAATAACATTGTTGATTTAAAAGTACCAGCGCTTACTCTGGTAGGAAATAAAAATAAACATTTTACATTTAATTAATATTTGAAAGAAATTATAAGACGAACCTAGTCAGTTTATTGGTAAATTTATTTGCCTGGCAAAATAATATCATTATTTTATCCAGTAATAGGGCGCTACTTTTAGGCGCCATATCGTAAAAAAATAAATAAAAAATTGCTTTGTTTTTCATAAAAATAAAATAGCGATAATTGTTTTTATAGTGAAAAATACTTGATTATTTCCTTAGGATCACCAGATAATTGCGCCTTTAAAAATTTCTTTTTTCTTTTTATGATGCCAAACGATTGCGTATAATTGAAATGGTTTATTTTTTGACGCAATCGTTTTCTTCTATAGTTGAAAGTTACCATCAATTTCTAAACAGAGGATCAACATGTCTGTTAGACAAACGCCTTCGAGTTGCAAACTAAATCATTTTTTTAAAATACAGCAACGAGGCTCGACAATTCGTCGCGAGATTATTGCAGGTCTCACCACATTTTTAGCCATGGTCTACTCGGTTATTGTGGTACCAGGTATGCTAGGCCAGGCTGGTTTTCCACCCACGGCGATTTTTATTGCCACCTGCCTGGTAGCAGGATTTGGTTCATTATTGATGGGATTATGGGCTAATTTACCGATGGCCATCGGTTGTGCTATTTCATTAACTGCATTTACCGCCTTTAGTCTGGTACTTAGTCAGCAGGTGAGCATTCCTGTCGCTTTAGGCGCTGTTTTTTTGATGGGATGCTTATTTACTTTTATTTCCATTACGGGTGTACGTAGTTTTATTCTACACAGTATGCCAAAGGGGATTGCTCAAGGTACAGGAATTGGTATCGGGCTGTTTTTGCTATTGATAGCCGCCAATGGTATTGGGTTGGTGGTAAAAAATGAGCAGGCCGGTTTGCCAGTTGCGCTTGGACAATTTACCTCTTTTCCTGTCCTCATGTCGTTGATTGGCTTGGCCGTTATTTTTGGTTTGGAAAAAAGAAAAACGCCGGGTGGGGTATTAATGGTGATCATTGCGATTTCTATTATTGGCTTGATTTTTGATCCGCAAGTGAAATACCAAGGTTTCTTTAAATTGCCAACCCTGGGTGAAGACGGTTTATCGTTGTTGTTTAGTATGGATATTGTTGGTGCGTTACAGCCATTCGTTTTACCGAGTTTATTTGCCTTAGTTATGACCGCTATCTTTGATGCCACAGGGACGATCCGTGCCGTAGCCGGTCAAGCTGATCTATTGGACAAAAATGGTCAAATTATTGATGGAGGTAAGGCGTTAACCGCCGATTCAGTGAGTAGTATTTTTGCTGGTGTCATTGGCGCTTCACCCGCAGCAGTTTATATTGAATCGGCAGCGGGCACCGCTGCGGGTGGCAAAACCGGATTAACTGCAGTAGTGGTTGGCTTGCTATTTTTGTTAATTTTATTTTTATCGCCCTTATCTTATTTAGTGCCGTCATATGCGACAGCTCCAGCATTGATGTACGTCGGTTTGTTAATGTTGAGTAATGTTGCCCAACTGGATTTTAATGACTTTATTGATGCTATTGCCGGTTTACTTTGTGCAGTATTCATTGTCTTAACCTGTAATATTGTCACTGGTATCATGATTGGCTTTGCTGGCTTAGTGATTGGCCGTTTCTGCGCCGGAGAGTGGCGTAAATTAAATATGGGTACCGTTCTAATCGCAATAATCTTAGTCGCTTTTTACATGAGTGGTTTAGCTATTTAAGTTTATAGACGTTGATGTTAATTACTCAGTGAAATGGAACATAAAGTTCACTGATACGATTAATCTTAAAGTCAAAAATATTGCCAATGATAGTTTGTTGTTAAGGATAGAATATGGCGAAATATAGTCGTTTTGCGGTTGGCTAGCTCTTTTTTTGATAGCATAGTCTTATTTTCTATTAATATCTGTTAAGCATAATAATACTTTGCTCGGCTTATAACTCAGACTTATCAGTAAGGATAATATGAAAATATTTTTTACCATCCTGATTTTAATTTTGGTGGTTTCAGTATCAGGTGTCATTACAAAAGTTATTCCGTTTCGTATACCGCTGCCGATTATGCAAATTGCGATAGGAGCATTGTTAGCTTGGCCGCATTTTGGTTTGCATGTTGATTTTGACCCAGAGCTTTTTCTCGTTCTATTGATCCCGCCGTTATTATTTGTTGATGGTTGGAAAACCCCAACGCGTGAATTTTTCCAAAATGGACGTGAAATTTTTATCTTAGTGTTAGGCTTAGTTTTAGTAACAGTAGTAGGAATAGGTTATGTGATCTATTGGCTATTACCAAGTATTCCGCTTATTGCGGCTTTTGCTTTGGCAGCCGTTCTTTCACCAACTGATGCAGTGGCACTCTCCTCGATTGTTGGTAGAGATCGAATACCGAAGCGGATGATGAGTGTATTAGAGGGTGAAGCTCTGATGAATGATGCTTCCGGCTTGGTGGCACTAAAATTTGCTGTCGCCATTGCTATGGGAACCATGATTTTTACTGTGTCTGGTGTCACCCTTGAGTTTTTTAAAGTCGCAGTCGGTGGTTTGTTGATTGGTATTGCGGTCACTTGGATCTATAGCAAATCACTGCGCATTATGAGTCGCTGGAGTGGTGATGATCCGGCAACCCAAATGATCTTAATGTTACTATTACCTTTTGCCGCATATCTTATTGCTGAGCATATTGGTTTTTCCGGTATTTTATCCGCCGTCGCTTCCGGTATGACAATCAGTAAAGCCGGTGTTATTCGCAATGCACCACTAGCGATGCGGTTGAGATCGGATAATGTCTGGTCGATGCTGGAGTTTGTTTTTAATGGCTTAGTTTTTATCATGCTTGGCTTACAGTTACCAGGTATATGGGAAACTTCTGTTATTCAAGCTGAGCTTGATCCTAGTGTTGAAACTTGGATGCTATTTGTCGCTGTTTTGATTATTTATACTGCTTTATTATTGTTAAGGTTTAGTTGGTTATGGTTGATGAAGCGTTTTAGCCGGCTGCTATTAAAAAAACGGCCGTTACAATTTGCGTCTTACACCTATCGTGAATTGTGGTTAGCTTCCTTTGCTGGAGTACGTGGCGCGATCACCTTGGCTGGTGTCCTTTCCATACCGTTATTCCTTACCGATGGTACGCCTTTTCCGGCTCGCTATCAGTTAGTTTTTATTGCGACAGGGGTGATCATGCTATCGATTTTTATTGGCGTGCTTGCTTTGCCGCTTTTATTGCATAATTTTAAAGTGGGTGACAAACTGGCAGATATTAATGAGATGCGAATGGCAAAAGCGGCGATGGCAGAAGTGGCTATTGTGAGCTTAAATAAAATGGAAGAGCGCCTTTCGGCCGATGCACAAGAAGCGTTAGATCCTGAAGTTATAAGTGAAGTTGCTTCCCGTGTGACAGGTTATCTTCGCCGTAGAACTGCGGGTCAGGATGAGATGGAACATAATTTGCTGATAGAAGATTTAGAGCGTCGTTTTCGTTTAACGGCGTTACGCGCCGAGCGGGCAGAGCTATATCACTTACGTGCAACGAAAGAGATCAGCAATGAAACCATGCGAACGCTATTATTAGATCTTGATTTGATGGAAGCTTTATTGATTGATAAAGAACATTAATCTACTAAGAGACAAACCATGGGATTGCTAGTTATTACGACGCTGCTATGGGCAGCATCTTTTAGTTTAATTGGTGAATATTTAGCTGGCCAGGTTGATAGTTGGTTTGCCGTTTTAGTTCGTATTGCGCTGGCGGCGCTAGTTTTTTTACCTTTTCTACGCTGGCGTGGCTTGTCATTGAAAATTATTTTACTTTATATGCTAGTGGGTGCTTTTCAGCTAGGCATTATGTATCTATTTGTTTTTCAAGCATATAACTATCTTAGCGTAGTCGAATTTTTACTCTTTACCGTGTTGACCCCGCTTTATATAACGTTATTTTATGATCTATTGGTAAGACAACATTTACGCTGGGGATACTTGTTTAGTGCAATGTTGGCAGTGATAGGTGCCGCTATCATTCGCTATGATCATTTGAGTGGATCTTTTTGGCTAGGGTTACTTTATGTGCAGTTGGCGAATATTTTCTTTGCAATTGGCCAAGTTGGTTACAAAAGAATAATGGAAATTTATCCAATCCCACAGCGGCAAGCCTTTTCATGGTTCTATATCGGCGCCTGTATGGTGGCATTATTCGGTTGGATGATATTTGGTGATGTAAGTAAATTACCCATGACAAAAATACAGTGGGGCGTTTTAATTTGGTTGGGGGTGGGCGCTTCCGGTATTGGCTATTTTATGTGGAATTATGGTGCGACACAGGTAGATGCTGGCACTTTGGCCATTATGAATAATATGTTGGTACCAGCCGGCTTATTGGTTAATTTTGTCATTTGGCAGCAACATCCCAATTGGCTTAGCTTTATTTTAGGTAGTAGTTTACTATTGTTATCACTTTGGGTGCATCGACATTGGCTCTATCGATCGACTTTACGCAAGGTAAATTAAGTGCTAACGATTGGATCCAGCCAGGCGGAAATTAGCACTAGCTTTTAAATGAAATTTGCCCATCTAACAGCGATGGGCAATAATGATTAACCACCAAAAAATTTATCTTTTAGTAATTTCATACCAATCGACGTTAAATCTAATTTTTCCGGTATTTTGCCATCCGGGGTTGCTGTATTAACTAATTTAGGCAAATACTCAGCAATTAAGGAAGAAGTTTGTTCTGAATTTAAACCGACTTTACTGGCGAGGGTAGAAATATTACTTGCGCCAAATATTGAGCTAATTTGCTCCATACTTACGGGTAAGTTCTCACCTGAACCTATCCAGGATTGAATAATTCCACCAAATCCTTGTTGTTCAAATTTCTCAATTAAGCCACGTATGCCACCTTGTGTTTCAATCCAGCTTAAAATATTTTTATATTGATTAAATTTTTCACCACCAACCATACTGGTAAGTTGATCTAAAAATCCCATGATAACCCCCTTGCAACATAAAAATTGGTTAAACGATTCGTATCTTCCAACCTTTAAATTTAACAAGGTTAGAAATTATTAAAATTTTTGCTAGTCTTACGTTAATAATAGTGAGTGATAAGCTAAAAATACAATAAAAGCCTAAAAGATTTACCAGATCCTTTTATTTAATCAAGTGATTTTTATTTATTAAAAATACGATATGATCAAATTAGCATAAATAATTTGATCATATTTTTAAGTAAAAGCCGCTTTTCTTTTTTGTTTTAAATGATCCTTATCATTAAAAACTGATCATTTTATTATTAAATTAATGGATTAAATAAATTAAAAATACAATATGGTGTAATTATGTCTGATGTTTTTCATTTAGGACTCACTAAAAATGATTTACAAGGTGCAACAATTGCTATTGTACCCGGCGATCCAAATCGGGTAGAAAGGATTGCCAAATTAATGGATAATCCGGTATATCTGGCATCGCTACGTGAATTTACCTCCTGGCGTGCTGAACTTAATGGTAAACCAATTATTATTTGTTCAACCGGCATTGGTGGCCCCTCTACTTCAATTGCCGTTGAAGAATTGGCGCAATTAGGAATACGTACTTTTCTTCGTATCGGCACTACCGGCGCCATTCAAAAAAATATCAATGTAGGGGATGTACTCATTACAACTGGCGCGGTACGCCTAGATGGTGCCAGCTTACATTTTGCCCCTTTAGAATACCCTGCCGTAGCGGATTTTAATTGTACCAATGCGCTTTATGAAGCTGCTAAAGCAGCAGGGATCACAACCCATGTTGGTATTACCGCTTCTTCAGATACTTTTTATCCTGGTCAGGAACGTTACGATACTTATAGTGGTCGGGTTGTTCGTCGATTTCGCGGATCGATGGAAGAATGGCAAAAGATGGGAGTGATTAATTATGAAATGGAGTCGGCCACCTTACTGACTATGTGCTCTAGCCAAGGATTATCAGCAGGTATGATAGCCGGTGTGATTGTTAACCGGACACAACAAGAAACGCCTGATGAAATTTTATTACGCCAAACTGAAGGAAATGTTTTAGGGATCGTTGTTGATGCGGTGCGCCGGTTATTGAATTAATAAATACTACCTGTTTTGCTACTTTATTTGATAAAACGAGTATAACTTTTTGTTATTTTTATAAAATTAGGATAAATTTATTTTATTATATATTTTTATTTAATCGCGGTTTTTATTCGTCTTAAGTAATATTCGTTTTATTTTTTATTATCGTAGGTATTCAATAAGCTTTATTTTGATCAATTAACGGCTAATTTTCTTATTTCGTTTTTTTTAGTAAACCAATTAATGTTAACTGGCGGATAATAGCATAGAATAAAATAACTTAAATTTATCATTTTATAAGTTAAACTTGTCGCATTATTATATTTCAAGCTGACAATAATTTACATTATTGCCGACATAATAACGAAGGATTAACTGTAATAGGAATAATAAATTGACTTTGTCTGAGATTATTAATGTTATTACCGAATTTTCCCGTCATCATCAAATATTAGCTATTATTATTGTTTTTATATTAGCTTTTGGCGAATCGTTAGCCTTTATTTCTCTATTGTTACCAGCAACAGTAATTTTGCTTGGTTTAGGTGCATTAATTGGTGATAATGGACTTGCTTTTTTACCGATATGGTTTGCTGCCGCTTGTGGTGCTTTTTTGGGTGATTGGTTGTCTTATTGGTTTGGTTTTCATTATAAGAACAGTGTACGCCATATGTGGCCAATTTCTCGTCGTCCTGAAGTGCTCGATCGGGGTCATCGTTTTTTTGACCGTTGGGGAGTATGGAGTGTTTTTCTTGGCCGTTTTCTAGGCCCCTTAAGGGCGGTAATTCCCTTAGTAGCAGGTATTTGTGCTATGCCTAAACATTATTTTCAGCTGGCTAATTTACTTTCTGCCATGATCTGGGCATTTGCTATTTTAGCGCCAGGGGCATTTGGTTTATCTTGGCTTGCTCAGTGGATGGGGTAAAACAGTCGTTAAATTTCAGCCTCACGCAGTTGGTTGACCAAAATAAGCAAATTTTATTCTGGACATTTATACAGTAGACCACTAAGTTACTTTATAAAATAAAGACTATTTTAAGGAAACCCAGGTGGATATTCAGTTATTATATGCAATTATTGGATTTCTTACCGGCACACTCTTTGGTGGCAGTTTGATCTGGCTAGTTATTGCGCAGAAAATGAATAAAAAAGAGTCGGAATTGCGCGACTTTTATAGTATTCAGGCTTGCTATGAGGAAAAAATCGCCCACCTCGAATATTGGAAAATTGAGTGTGAACAACGTGAGCAAGAATTGAGATCACAAAGGGAAATTAATCGTAATCAAGAAGTTGAATTACGTGAAGTGATGACACGGCTTGAAGAGACACGACTGGCTTTTGAAGAGAAACAGCGGCTGTTACTTAATAGTGAGCAGCGGTTAAATGTTCAATTTGAGAATTTAGCCAATCGTATTTTTGAACAGAATGAACGTCGCGCTTCTGAGCAGAACCGTCAGAGTTTAATTGCACTATTAACACCTTTCCGTGAACAACTGGACGGTTTTCGCCGTCAGGTACATGAAAGTTTTAGTCAGGAAGCGCGTGAGCGTCATACCCTAGCGCATGAAATTCGTCAGCTTCAGCAGTTAAATGCAGAGATGGCAAAAGAAACGATTAATCTGACTAAAGCGCTAAAAGGGGATAATAAAATTCAGGGCAATTGGGGAGAGACAATTCTTTCTCGCATATTGGAGGCTTCTGGGCTAAGGCAGGGGCATGAATTTGAAACTCAAGTCAGTATCAATACCTCCAATAGCCGTTATCAGCCGGATGTGATTATTCGTTTACCACAAGGTAAAGATGTTGTAATCGACGCTAAAATGTCTCTGACAGCTTATGAGCACTATTTTAATAGTGAAGATGAGCAGCAGCGAGCTACGGCATTGCGGGGGCATGTTAATTCTGTGCGTAACCATATAAAAGAGCTTGGACGAAAAGATTATCATCAATTAAATGGATTAAGATCGCTAGATTATGTATTAATGTTTATTCCACTCGAACCCGCTTATTTGATTGCTTTACGTGAAGCCCCTGACCTGATTGACGAAGGGTTGAGAAATAATATTTTACTGGTTTGTCCTTCAACCTTATTGGTGGCAGTACGCACTATTAATAATTTGTGGCGCTATGAACGACAGAGTCAAAATGCGCAAGTCATTGCTGAGCGTGCCGCTAGAATGTATGACAAAATGCGATTATTTGTCGATGATATACAGGTTTTGGGTCAGAGTTTGAGCAAAGCACAGCTGAATTATCAATCGGCGATCAAAAAATTAGCGGAAGGAAAAGGTAATTTGATTAGTCAGGCGGAAAGTTTAAAAGAATTGGGAATAGAAGTGAAACGTCCGATTGATACTGAATTTAGCAAACAAACTGCTAAATCATAATTAACAAAAATCGGTAGATCGTAAATAAGTGCTTGCGATAAACATGATTACACTTTCGATTATTTTAATGATTAAATGAGCGTGAATATGGTAGATCCAATTAAAGAAACCACTGATTTTGGCTTTCGTAAAGTAGCCAAGGATGAGAAAGCGAATTTGGTTGCTGCTGTTTTTCATTCGGTGGCCGCGAAATATGATCTTATGAACGATCTTATGTCATTAGGGATCCATCGAATCTGGAAACGTTTTACGATAGAAGCTAGTGGCGCACGCCGCGGGCAATATATTTTAGATCTGGCGGGTGGGACTGGCGACTTGACAGCTAAATTTGCTAAAATAGTTGGCGAAAAAGGTGAGGTTGTTCTTGCTGATATCAATGATTCTATGCTGAAGATGGGGCGAGAAAAGCTCCGTGATCGGGGTATTGTTGGTAATGTTAATTATGTCCAGGCTAATGCTGAAGAACTGCCTTTCCTTGATAACTACTTTGATTGCATTAGTATTTCTTTTGGGCTGCGCAATGTTACTGATAAAGATAAAGCACTTAAATCAATGTTTAGGGTGTTAAAACCTGGCGGTCGTTTATTAGTATTAGAGTTTTCAAAACCCATTTTACCCGCATTAACTAAAGCTTATGATGCCTACTCTTTTCATATTTTGCCACGCGTTGGTCAAATGATAGTTAATGATGCCGATAGCTATCGCTATCTAGCTGAATCTATTCGCATGCATCCAGATCAGGACACGTTAAAAGCAATGATGGAGTTAGTCGGGTTTGAACAAGTTTCCTATACCAATATGACTGGTGGAATTGTTGCCCTACATAGAGGGTTCAAATTTTAAAATGGCTACCTCGTCAACGAAAAGCGATTCAACAATACCTGTATTACATGCGGCAGCAGCTTCCTTTTTACAGAACATGTTGAATAAATTTTTTTATCGGGAAGTGGCGTTGAAATCAGCCAGAATAAGGTTGATTGGCAAAGTGTTGGCGATTAATTTAAAAGAGTTATCTCAACCATTAATACTTATCTTCTCCGAGCAACGAGTTGATGTCGTAAATCAGTGGCCTACACCGGCAGATTGTGTGATAAAAACGGCGTTTGTAACGCTAGTGCAGCTTAAAGATAAACAACAACTTTCAACGCTTATCAACGATGGCAAGATTGTTATCGAAGGGGATATGCAAATTGTGCAGCATTGGTCAGCATTGCTTGATGCTGCGCAATGGGATCCCGCTCATTATCTTGCTCCTTATGTCGGTAATGTCCTTGCCGAAGGGATGAGCCGCTGGGTGAAAAAAGGTTTAATTGGAATAAATGGTTTGTTATATCAACAAAAAAATCATTTTAAAGATGTATTGGTGGAAGAATGGCGAATGTCTCCTAATACATTGGAAGTGCTAAGTTTTGCTGATAAGGTTGAGAAAGTGGCAGCGGATATTGCAAAACTGGAACAGCGTTTGGCTAAATTGGAGGAAAAATATGAGACCGGGAGAGATTAAACGGCTCTATTTTATCGTTCGAGTATTTCTAAATTATGGTTTAGATGAACTCATTCCCAAAATTAAATTTACTTTACCACTAAGGGTTGGACGCCATTGTTTATTTTGGTTATCAAATAAGCATAAAGACAAAGCCCTTGGTGAACGCTTACGTTTAGCTTTACAAGATTTAGGCCCGGTTTGGATTAAATTAGGTCAGATGCTATCTACTCGTCGCGATCTTTTTCCCACTATAATTTCTGACCAATTAGCATTATTGCAAGATAAAGTTGCTAGTTTCGATGGCCGATTGGCTCGTCAACATATAGAGCAGTCATTAGGTGGCTCTCTTGAAACCTGGTTCGATGATTTTGATGAGGAGCCCTTGGCCTCGGCCTCAATTGCCCAAGTACATACGGCAAAATTAAAACAGAATAATAAACAAATTGTAATTAAAGTCATTCGCCCAGATATATTACCTATTATTAAAGCCGATATAAACTTGATGTATCGGCTGGCTAATTGGATCCCACTTTTACCTGATGGAAGGCGTTTACGTCCGCGGGAAGTTGTTCGAGAGTATGAAAAAACATTAATTGATGAATTAAATTTGTTGCGTGAGGCAGCAAATGCAATCCAATTGAGGCGTAATTTTGAAAATAGTTCCATGCTTTATATTCCCGAAGTCTATTCAGACTACTGTCGGGAGAATGTGATGGTTATGGAGCGTATTTATGGTATTCCTGTTTCTGATATTGACGCGTTAAAGAAACAGGGAATTAATATGAAGTTATTAGCTGAGCGCGGGGTAAAAGTCTTTTTTACCCAAGTTTTTCGCGATAGCTTTTTTCATGCTGATATGCATCCTGGTAATATTTTTATCAGTCGAGAGCAAACTGAGGATCCACAATATATCGGTATTGATTGTGGTATTGTCGGTTCGTTAAATAAAGAAGATAAACGTTATTTGGCAGAAAATTTTATCGCCTTTTTTAATCGTGATTACCGGAAGGTAGCTGAATTACATGTCGATTCGGGTTGGGTACCAGCTGATACTAATGTAGAAGATTTTGAATTTGCCATTCGAACAGTATGCGAGCCAATTTTTGAGAAACCACTGGCAGAAATTTCTTTTGGTCATGTTTTATTCAATTTATTCAATACCGCCCGTCGTTTTAATATGGAGGTTCAGCCTCAATTAGTGTTACTGCAAAAAACCTTGATCTATATTGAAGGCTTGGGAAGGCAGCTTTATCCACAACTAGATTTGTGGAAGACAGCCAAACCTTTTCTTGAAGATTGGCTACATCGGCAAATGGGATTAGCGGCGATTATTAGTGCATTTAAGGAAAAAGCACCCTATTGGGCAGAAAAAATGCCAGAAATTCCTGATCTTATTTACGGAGCGCTTAAGCAACATAAATATTTACAAGATAGTATTGATAAATTCTCTGTCCAGCTACAAGGCCAACAAGTAAAGCAAAGACAAGGCCAATATTTACTTGGAATTGGCGCAACTTGCTTGATATCTGGTACTTTATTGCAGATTTTCGATTCAAAAATTGCTGCCATTGGGTTTATCTTTTTCGGTATAATTGCATGGGGTGTGGGATGGTATCGTACAGGTAAAATTGGCTAAAGTTTGTCTTTAAACAAATTTATCTTAGGATCTGTATGTATCTTACATAAAATTAGTTGTTTATAATGAAATTATACATAGTTGAACCTAATTTCGTAGAGGTATATATCAATGGGAACAACAATTGCTATGGCTACATTTGGTAGTCCCGGTCAGCTTCTTATTATTGCTTTATTGGTTGTTTTAATTTTCGGTACTAAGAAATTACGCTCACTCGGCTCAGATTTGGGGGAGTCATTAAAAAACTTCAAAAAAGCAATGAGTGATGATCATAGTAAAACTGATGATAGTAACAAAGCAGAAAAACAGCAGGCTGATGCAGACTTTAAACCGAAAAACATTACTGAAAAAACAACCATAAGTCAGACAAAAGAAACGGCTGAAAATAAAAAAAATAAAGAGTAGGTATGAACCGTGCTTGATATTGGTTTTAGTGAACTGCTATTGGTTATGATTATTGGCTTGGTGGTTCTTGGTCCAGAGCGTTTGCCGATCGCCGTTAAAACGGTTGCCGGTTGGATACGTGCGTTGCGCTCATTGGCAGCTAACGTTCAACATGAACTCTCGCAAGAGTTAAAATTACAGGAATTGCAGGAAACGTTGAGGAAGGCAGAAGAAAAAGCACAATTACAAGACCTTTCGCCGGAACTTAAGCAATCGATGGAAGAATTGCGAGAATCTACTGAGTTATTAAAGAAAAATTATCAATCATCCAACAGTCGTATTGAAGAAGAATTGGCAAAAGTAAAAGCATTTACCAGTGATCTGGAAGAAAATAGCGCAGGTAAAATAGATGAAGAAATGCCTATAACCGCTAATAAACAACGTCAGCCAGCGCAGACTGATCAGTTGGTAACTGAATCAGACCGCCGCCCTATTAAAAATAAAAAAGCACTCAAATTCCCTGCCCAGGAAGTAAAAAAGCACTCTGATCAAACTAACGGTGAAAATTAGTCTATGTCTATTGATGATCCACAACCACTTATTAGCCATTTAATTGAATTACGTAGACGTATTCTTTATAGTTTATTGACTGTTGCAGTGGTTTTTCTTGCCCTAGTCTATTTTTCCAATGATATTTATCATTTAGTTGCTGCACCATTGATTGAACAGCTACCGGTTGGCTCTCGCATGAGTGCAACCGATGTGGCATCAACTTTTTTTACCCCCATTAAACTTACGTTTATGGTGGCGGTATTTATTTCTATTCCAGTGATCTTATATCAGTTATGGGCTTTTATCGCGCCAGCACTTTATAAGCACGAGCGGCGCTTAATGTTGCCTTTACTGGTCTCCAGTAGTGTACTTTTTTACTTAGGGATGCTTTTTGCCTATTTTGTTGTTTTCCCTTTAGCATTTGGTTTTTTTGTAAAAACCACACCAGAAAGTGTTAATTTCATTCCTGATATCAGTAAATATCTCAGCTTTGTCATGACACTTTTTATGGCATTTGGTGCGGCCTTTGAAGTTCCTGTTGCCATTATTCTTCTTTGCTGGACAGGTGTTACAACTCCAGATTTGTTAAAACGTAAGCGTCCTTATATTATTGTTGGTGCTTTTATTGTCGGTATGTTTTTGACTCCACCAGATGTGTTTTCTCAGACCCTATTGGCAGTACCAATGTATTTATTATTTGAATTAGGCTTGTTGTTATCACGCTTCTATGTTGGTAAAGGACGCAAGGCGGCTGATGATAAAAATTCTGATCAAATAATAGAATAAAGAGCTATTTTCCTAATCCTAATTAATTACTTTTTTTAAATTGTTTATTATCTATTAGCTTAGCTATATTTTGGTTAAGAATGTTAAGTAGAATAATTGAACGATTTTCACCGTCAGGTTCGGAGTAAATTGCTTTTAGGCCTTCAAAAATACCTTCAGTAATAATAACAGTATCACCTGCTACCGGTGTCTTTGCTGCAACAATTTCAGGTTTAGTGGCGGACTTTAACTCGTTAATAATATTATCTGGTACGATCACAGGATAGAGACCAAATCGAATAAAATGGCTAACACCTCTGGTTGAGCGTATCGTTGTAGTATGGATCTCTTCAGGATCAAATTTTACGAAAAGATAGTTGGGAAATAACGCTTCTGTAACGGTGATGCGCTTGCCGCGCACTATTTTTTTTATTTGAGCTTCTGGTGTTAAGCAGATAACATGCTGTCTTTTTAAATTTTTTATTGCTCGCTCTATTTGCCCACGCTTACAGTAAAGAAGATACCAATTTTCCATGTTATGGCTCAAAAATAAAATTACACTTTATTACTATATCAAATTATAACTTATTATGTAGTTAAAACTAACAGCATTAATTCTCTGTAATTTGGGTAACATAGTTTTACATGATAATTAAAAAATAAAAGGTAATGATAGATGGATATATTTCTTCTCAGTAATGGTCGACTAACCACCAGTTCTCAATGGCTAAATTATGCTACAACACAATTACAAGAAATGTTTCAACGCCGACAGATCCGTAAAGCAGTATTAGTCCCTTATGCTGTTTTACGCGGTGATCATGATCAGCGTGCCTCGGAGCTTAGTCAATCATTAGGTATCGAAGTGGTTTCAATTGCCCATTTTGAATCGCCAGTAAAAGCAATTGAATCAGCAGAATGTATTTTAGTTAGTGGAGGCAATACCTGGTGGTTGAATAAATGCCTGCATGAAAATGGACTGATCGTGGCTATACAACGCGCTGTTTTTGAACGCAATATTCCCTATATTGGCTGGAGTGCTGGATGTAATGTCGCTACGCCTAGTATAAGAACAACCAATGATATGCCAGTATCTAATGCGGTTGTAATGCCCTCGTTGGGGCTATTCCCAATACAAATTAATCCGCATTATATTGATACTCGTATTAGTGGACATATGGGAGAAACTAGAGATGATCGTATTGCTGAGTTTTGTGTCATCAATCCCCATGAAATTGTTATTGCTTTACGGGAAGGCAGTGGCTTACAAATTAAAGATAGGGAACTACATTATTTTAGTGGGAAAAATGAAGGTTTTAAGATTTTTCAGTATAACCAACATTTTCCAGAACAATATGATACCAAAATATTAAAAAAATGGGTTCCTTATTGCTGTATCTAAGTTTACTGTTCAATTTAAAAGGCTTACTAATCTTAACGAATTGAACCTTTATTGGTAACCTTCTTAGAACAATTTATAATGAAGTTCCAACAAATTAAAAAGTAGAAAATATATAATGAAATACCGTGATCTCAAAGATTTCATATCATTATTAGAACAAAAAAAAGAGCTGAAGCGAATCAGCCGTGAAGTCGATCCTTATTTAGAAATGACAGAAATAGCGGATAGAACTCTGCGAGCGGGTGGGCCGGCACTATTATTTGAAAACCCAAAGGGTTTTACTATGCCAGTTCTATGCAATTTGTTTGGTACCGTTGAACGGGTTGCAATGGGAATGGGACAAGAAAATATCCAAGCATTACATGAGGTTGGCAAATTATTGGCTTTCCTTAAGGAGCCGGATGCGCCGAAAGGATTTACTGATTTAATTGACAAACTACCAAAGTTTAAACAAGTGCTTAATATGCCAACTAAAAGGTTAAAGTCGGCCGCCTGCCAAGAACAGATTTGGCAAGGTGACGATGTTGATCTGTTTCGTCTTCCTATAATGCATTGTTGGCCAGAAGATGTTGCACCATTAATTACATGGGGATTAACGGTTACTCAGGGACCTTTTAAGGCGCGGCAAAATTTAGGTATCTATCGACAGCAACTATTAACTAAAAATAAGCTGATTATGCGTTGGCTATCTCATCGGGGTGGGGCATTAGATTTTCAAGAGTGGTGTAATAAATATCCAGCTAAACCTTTTCCGGTAGCGGTAGCCTTAGGGGCTGATCCTGCCACAATTTTAGCTGCGGTGACACCCATTCCAGATACCCTTTCCGAATATGCATTTGCTGGATTATTACGCGGACATCGTTCAGCGGTGGTAAAATGTATTTCTAATGAGCTTGAAGTGCCGGCAGGGGCAGAAATTATTCTAGAAGGTTATATTGATCCTGCAGAATTTGCCCCCGAAGGGCCTTATGGAGATCATACCGGCTATTATAATGAAGTGGATAAATTTCCAGTCTTTACAGTTACCCATATAACTCAACGTAGTGATGCTATTTATCATTCAACCTATACCGGTCGTCCTCCTGATGAGCCTGCTATTTTAGGTGCTGCGTTAAATGAGGTTTTAGTCCCTATATTACAAAAACAGTTTCCAGAAATTGTTGACTTTTATTTACCTCCCGAGGGCTGTTCTTATCGACTTGCTGTGGTGACTATCAAGAAACAATATGCTGGGCATGCTAAGCGCATTATGATGGGAGTTTGGTCTTATTTACGGCAATTTATGTATACAAAATTTGTTATTGTCTGTGATGAAGATATTAATGCTCGTGACTGGAATGATGTTATTTGGGCAATTACAACCAGGATGGATCCTGCACGAGATACCGTTATGATGGAAAATACCCCGATCGATTATCTTGATTTTGCGTCACCCATTTCAGGTTTAGGTTCAAAAATGGGACTTGACGCAACCAATAAATGGCCGGGTGAAACACAAAGAGAGTGGGGTCGTCCAATCGTTATGACAGAAAAAATAAAAAAACGGATAGATGAAATTTGGCATGAATTGGATATTTTAAAATGATGAGAGGATGTGAATGACAACATTAAGTTGTAAGGTGATTTCAATTGAATCTATCACTGATACGGTCTATCGCGTTCGCTTATTACCAGAAGGTCAATTTTCCTTTCGTGCCGGTCAATATTTAATGGTCATTATGGATGAGCGTGATAAGCGCCCATTTTCCTTGGCCTCAATTCCTTCAGAAAAAAAACTCATTGAGCTTCATATTGGTGCGTCAGAGTTTAATCTGTATGCCATGGCGGTGATGGAGCGTATTTTTGCGCAAAATAGCATTAATATTGATATTCCTCATGGTAAAGCTTGGTTCCGTGAAGGAAGTAAAAAACCAATAATTCTTATTGCTGGCGGAACCGGATTTTCTTATACCCGCGCAATTTTATATGCTGCATTGGAGGAAAATCCCGACAGAGATATTACCTTCTATTGGGGAGGACGAAGGTTAGAACACCTATATGATTTAGGTGAATTGCAGGCTCTTTCAGAGCAATATCGCAACATAAAAATTATTCCTGTTGTTGAACAACCTGAAGCAGATTGGCGAGGACGGACAGGTACGGTTTTGAGTGCGGTGCTGGATGACTTTGGTTCTCTTACCAAGTACGAAATTTACATTGCTGGGCGTTTTGAAATGGCGAAAATTGCGAGAGAACGTTTTTGTAGTGAAAGAGGCGTTAGCCCTGAGTATCTTTATGGCGATGCGTTCGAATTTATCTAAATGAAATCACAAAATAAAAAAAACCGCCCTTCTGGGCGGGAAAATAGCAACAACATACAATAAAGCGTAGACTAGTTATTTAATTCGCTCAACAAGTGTAGCGATGCCTTGTCCAAAGCCAATACACATAGTGGCTAAACCAAACTGAGCATCTTTCCGTTCCATAACATTTAATAAAGAAGTGATGATCCGCGCACCAGAACATCCTAACGGGTGACCTAAAGCAATTGCTCCACCATGCAGGTTAACTTTTTCTTCCATCTTATCGATAAGGCGTAAATCTTTTAAACAAGCCAAAGCTTGGGCAGCAAAAGCTTCATTAATTTCAAAAACATCTATATCTTGCAGCGTTAACTTAGCACGTTTTAATGCCATTGTAGTTGCCGGGACAGGCCCATAGCCCATAATGGCAGGGTCGCAACCAATAACAGACATGGATCGGATTTTAGCTCTTATCCTTAATTCTCGTGTTTTAGCATATTTTTCACTGGTAACGAGTATGGCGGATGCACCATCCGATAATGCTGAGGAATTTCCTGCTGTGATTGAGCCTGAGACAGGATCAAAGACCGGTGGTAAAGCCGTTAGGCTAGCTAAACTTGCATCAAATCTAATCACTTCATCTTGATTGATGGCAACCAGATTACCGTCAATATCATGGCCCACAGTTGCTACAATTTCATCATTAAACCATCCCTGTTTAGTTGCTTCAGTTGCTCTTTGATGAGAACGTAAGGCGAATTCATCTTGTTCAACACGACTGATTTGGCACTGTCTGGCGAGCATCTCAGCGGTTAATCCCATTGAAGCCGAAGCGGTAGAAACATGAAGCGCTATTTTACTATTGAGATCGATACCATGAGTCATAGGAACATGTCCCATATGTTCAACACCACCCACAAGCGCAACATTTGCATCACCTGACATAATAAAGCGAGCGGCATCATGTAATGCTTGCATGGATGAACCGCACAGCCGATTAACCGTTACTGCGGGTACTGTATGGGGAATATCCGTTAATAGCGCCGCATTGCGAGCAATATTAAATCCTTGTTCTAAAGTTTGTTGTACACATCCCCAAATAATATCGTCAATTTCATTTTTATTCAGGGCAGGATTACGGCTTAATAATTGTGTCATTAAATGGGCAGATAGCTCTTCTGCTCTGACCTGGCGAAAAGCGCCACCTTTAGAACGTCCCATTGGCGTGCGTATACTATCAATAATTACAATATTTTCCATGATCACGACCTTAAGCCTATTATTTGCTGTTAAAGGTGATTTTTTCTGGTGCAGGATAATAACTCGCGTGTTTTTCTGCTTTGGTTTTTAAACTGGTAGGAATGGTATATAAAGGGCCTAGAGAGGCATATTTTTCAGCCAGTTTGATATAATTTTCGATACCAAGGTTATCAAGATAGCAAATAGCACCGCCTCTAAATGGCGGAAAACCTAAACCGTATACTAGAGCGATATCGGCTTCAGCAGGACTGGCGATAATATGTTCATCTAAGCAACGAACCACTTCATTAATCATCGGTATCATCATGCGCATGATAATATCTTGCTCGGTGAATTGTTTGCTGCTAGCGCCAAATTTGCCTAATAAGTCGTTAATTTTAGGATCGCGTTGTTTCTCTATTTTTCCCTTTTTATCGCTAACGTATTGATAAAAACCAACACCATTCTTCTGGCCATAACGTTGATGATTGAATAGAACAGAAATGGCATCTTGATCAATTTTTGTCATACGTGCTGGAAAACTTTCGGCCATAACTTGTTGAGCATGTTGCACAGTATCAATACCAATAACATCTATCAAATAAGCAGGCCCCATCGGCCAGCCAAATTGCCTTTCCATGATCTTATCGATTTGATAAAAATCAGCGCCATCTTGTAAGAGTAAATTAAAGCCAGAAAAATAAGGGAACAGCACCCGATTAACAAAAAAACCTGGACAATCGTTGACGATAATAGCCGTTTTACCCATTTTATTGGCATAGGCAGTTATCGTATCGATAGTTTTCGCGCTAGTTTTTTCGCCTTTAATAATTTCCACTAATGGCATGCGATGAACTGGATTGAAAAAATGCATGCCGCAGAAATTTTCTGGCCGCTGTAAAACACTAGCTAATTTTGTGATTGGGATAGTTGAAGTATTCCAGGCTAATAGGGCATGTTCATTTAATAATTTTTCTGTTTCCGCTAAAACGACTGTTTTAACCTTTGGATCCTCAACTACAGCCTCAACAATAACTTGCGCATTTTCAATTCCGGCGTAATTGAGTGTTGGAGTAATTGAAGATAATATCTTCGCCATTTCGAGCGCTGATATTTGCTTACGTTCAAACTGATTATTTAGCAATTTAGCGGCTTCATTCATGCCTAACTGAAGAGATTTTTCACTAATATCTTTCATTATGATAGGTACACCTTTACGTGCTGATTGATAAGCGATGCCGCCACCCATAATGCCTGCGCCAATAACAGCGGTTTTTATGGGAGTTTCAATTGATTGACTTCTCTGTTTAGCTAAATTTTTAACATATTGATCATTAAGAAAAACTCTAATTAAGGCATGAGCTTCAGGGGATTGAGTCAATGGAATGAAAGCTTCAGTTTCGAATAATAACGCTTCTTTACGCCCACAATTGGCTGCTTTTTTGATAGTTTCTAACGCTGTCAATGGTGCAGGATAATGTGAACCTGCCGCTTTCATGACTAAACCTTTTGCGACATCAAAACTCATGGTTTGTTCTATTTTATTCAGTTTTAACGGTTGGGTTTTAGGTTGACGTACTTGCCGCCAATCTAATTTGTTTGCAATGGCATTTTCTAGTAGTAAGAGTGCTGAATTCAGTAACTGTTCTTTGGCAACAATCGCATCAATCAGGCCATTTTTTAAAGCGGTTATGGCATCAATATCTTTTCCTGTGGTGATCATCTGTAAGGCGTTATCTAAACCGATTAAACGTGGTAGGCGTACTGAACCGCCAAATCCAGGCATAATTCCCAGTTTAACTTCCGGTAAACCAATTTTAAGATCGGGTGCGGCGATACGGTAATCTGTTGTTAATGCACACTCACAGCCTCCCCCTAAAGCATAACCACTTATTGCAGTTACTGTTGGAATGGGTAGATCTTCGATACAATTAAAGATACTGTTAGCAAAATTAAGCCATTGCTGAAGTTGTGACTTTGGTGCATTAAATAGCGAGAGAAATTGTTTAATATCTGCCCCAACAATAAAAGCGGATTTTTGTGAAATCAGAATAAGCCCTTTTAATTGGCTCAAGGTATTTTTGTTTTCCAGAGAATCAATGGCTTGATTTAACGAGTTAATGGTTTCTATATCAAATTTATTAATGGCATTTGGTGAATTAAATATCAGTTTTGCGATACCGGGTTTTATCCAATCAACCTGAATAGTATTACTTTGATAGAGCATACTGTTCTCCTATGATTTCCGTCTGGTACGACCAGGTGTTGGCAGTGTGATTTTTTTGTTAAGAAAATGCAAATTAAGTATAAGAAATATGCTAGCCTGATCACAACAAATTATCTGGGCTATTAAAAACCGCATTAATACTTACTTATTTGTTTTTATTAATAAAAATGAGACACTTTAATTGGGAAATAGCATTCATTAAATTAATGATAATATTTAATGTAGTATTTTGCTGGATATTAGAGATAAAAAATAACAGGTGAACTAAAAATGGAAAATCTTGCTAGTCAATATCAAGAACATATTAAAATATTACAGCAACGTACACAGAATGTATTGAAAAATAATAAATTGAATGCCTTACTTATTCATTCTGGAGAGCCGCAAGGCATTTTTCTTGATGACTACCATTATCCTTTTAGAGCTAATCCACATTTCAAAGCCTGGCTACCTATTACTCAAGTTGCCCATTGTTGGTTATTGGTTGATGGCGTGAGTAAGCCTAAATTATGGTTTTATTCGCCAATTGATTATTGGCATAGTATTGAGCCTTTACCTGACAACTTTTGGGTAAAGGAGTTTGAGTTGTTTCATTTAAAAGAAGCTAATGAAATTAAAAAATGGTTATTTCAATTAAATAAAAAACATATTGGTTATATTGGTGAATCTATTGTTCGAGCTAAAGAATTAGGCATTTTAGCGACTAATATTAATTGTAAACCGGTAGTAGATTATTTTCATTTTCATCGTGCTTATAAGACAAACTATGAATTAAGTTGCTTACAGCAAGCGCAGAAAATGGCAATAGCAGGTCATCATGCTGCGGCAGGCTTTTTATCAGGGAGCGAGTGAATTTGATATTAATGTTAGTTACTTGCAGGCAACGGGTCAGCGAGATATCGACGTTCCATACAGTAATATTATTGCCCTCAATGAAAATTGTTCAGTACTCCACTACACTAAATTGAAATATCAACCACCAAAAAAAATGTATAGTTTTTTAATTGATGCAGGTTCTGAATATCACGGTTATGCCGCAGATATTACGCGTACCTATGCAGCTAGAAATAATAATGAATTTGCTAATCTGATTAACGACTTGGATAGTAAACAACAAATATTGATTGATACAATTAAATCGGGGATTCGCTATACTGAATATCATCAACGGATGCATCAACATATTGCATCTTTACTGCTAGATCATGGCATTATTTGCAATATCAGTGAAGAAGCAATGATAAAAGAGGGGCTTACAACTCCCTTTTTCCCACATGGCTTAGGTCATCTTTTGGGATTACAAGTTCATGATGTTGGTGGCTTTATGCAGGATGAAACAGGAGCTTCTTTGGCTGCACCTGAATGTTATCCTTTCTTGCGTTGTACGCGGATTTTACAACCTGGTATGGTATTAACGATTGAACCTGGTCTCTACTTTATAGAGACACTGCTAGCGCCTTGGCGCGAAGGCTCGTTTAGTAAATATTTTAACTGGCATAAAATTGCGTCCCTTATGCCCAATGGTGTTATTCGTATTGAAGATAATATCATCATATATGAAAATAAAGTTGAAAATATGACGCGTAATTTACATTTAAAATAATGAATGCCTATTTAATACCTGCAGAGTCGGTTGTGGTTACCGAAGAGATTAAAAAAAGTCGTTTTATTACTTACTTGGAACATACTGATGGAGTTGTTGAAGCGAAAAATTTTATCCAAATTATCAAGCATAAATATCCAGATGCCCGACATCATTGTTGGGCCTATGTCGCCGGTAGACCTGATGATTGTCAACAGTTAGGTTTTTCTGATGATGGCGAGCCAACAGGAACGGCAGGTAAGCCAATGATCACCCAGTTGTTAGCTAGCCATATTGGAGAAATTACCGTGGTTGTGGTTCGTTATTTTGGTGGTATCAAATTGGGAACTGGAGGATTGGTTAGAGCTTATGGTAATAGTGTTCAACAAGCGTTGGGACTTTTAAATACACAGCAAAAAGTGTTACAAAAATATTATTTTATATATTGTGAATATACGCATATAAAAATGGTTGAGCAATTAATACAACAATCATCGGGGCAGATCCTTGTGCGGGAATATAGTGAAAATGTGATATTAGAAATTTCCCTGCCTGCCAATGCTGAACAAAAGTTTGCTGATAAATTACGTAATTTGAGTAGAGGCGCATTAAATTTAATCCCTAAATCTTAATGTTATAACTAGATTCTCAAGGAACCATTCATGCATTTTCGAGCAATAACCCGAATTGTTGGGCTACTTGTTATCTTATTTTCTGTCACTATGATCATTCCAGGCATAGTGGCATTGATTTATCGAGATGGAGCAGGACGTGCCTTTAGCCAGACCTTTATCGCGGCGTTGATTATAGGTTTGCTACTATGGATACCAAACAGAAATAATCGACATGATTTAAAGCCTAAAGAAGGTTTTCTGATCGTCGCCCTTTTTTGGACTGTGTTAGGCAGTGTTGGGGCATTACCTTTTATCTTTGCTGATCGGCCCCATCTTTCGGTTACCGATGCTTTTTTTGAATCTTTTTCCGGTTTAACAACAACTGGGGCAACCACATTGGTTGGGTTAGATGCTTTACCTAAAGCAATACTCTTTTATCGACAAATGCTACAGTGGTTAGGTGGCATGGGGATCATTGTTTTAGCGGTAGCCATATTGCCTTTATTAGGCGTAGGAGGAATGCAGCTTTATCGGGCAGAAATGCCTGGGCCACTTAAAGACAATAAAATGCGTCCAAGGATTGCGGAAACAGCAAAGACACTTTGGTTAATCTATGTTTTGCTCACGATAGTATGCGCGATAGCATTATGGGGTGCAGGCATGGACGTCTTTGATGCTATCTCTCATAGTTTTTCTACTGTTGCTATTGGTGGATTTTCTACTCATGACCAAAGTATTGGCTACTTTAATAGCCCTGCTATTAATACCATTATTGCTATTTTTTTACTGATTTCTGGCTGTAATTTTGGTCTTCATTTCGCCGTTTTATCCGGCCGTAGTTTGACAATTTACTGGCGTGATCCCGAATTTAGAGTATTTATCGGTTTTCAATTAGTATTGATTGTCATATGTACATTAGTACTTCTATATCATTCCGTTTACGACTCACTATTTCAAACATTTGATCAAGCCTTTTTTCAAGTTGTTTCTGTGGCAACAACAGCGGGTTTTAGTACTGATGGGTTTGCAAATTGGCCACTTTCACTACCGATATTGTTACTTTGTGCTGCTTTTGTCGGCGGATGTGCAGGCTCAACCGGAGGTGGATTAAAAGTTATTCGAATTTTGTTATTATTCTTACAGGGATCACGAGAGCTAAAACGTTTGGTACATCCAAATGCTGTTTACACGATAAAATTAGGCGCCAGGGCATTACCTGAACGTATTATAGAAGCCGTTTGGGGTTTCTTTTCTGCTTATGCATTGGTTTTTCTTATAAGTTTATTATTGTTAATCGCTACCGGCGTAGATGAGTTTTCTGCTTTTGCCTCAATTGCAGCAACACTCAATAATTTAGGGCCAGGATTAGGCTCGGTAGCTGAAAATTTTACCACTATGAATCCAACGGGAAAATGGATCCTAATTGTTACTATGCTATTTGGCCGATTGGAAGTTTTCACTTTACTGGTTCTTTTCACACCAACCTTTTGGCGAGAATAATTTTTTATATAATTTTATAGGTAACTCATGAGCTATTTGCTACTTTATTCTGGTGAAAATGGTCAGACTAAAAAGATAATACTTAAAATTACTGAATATTCACGTAAAGAGGGTAAGCAATGTGATGTCAGAGATTTAAATATGGATAAAAATTTTAATCTTTCTGTTTATCAAAAAGTATTAGTTGGTGCCTCAATACGTTATGGTCATTTTAATTCTGCGGTGTTAAATTTTGCGCAAAATCACCAAAAAGAGTTAAATTCCATGCCAAGTGCATTTTTTGGCGTTAATTTAACGGCCAGAAAAAAGGGCAAAGATACACCTGAAACAAATGTTTATGTACGTAAATTTTTAGCTAAAACTCCGTGGCAACCGACTATTACTAATGTGTTTGCTGGCGCGCTACGTTATCCCCAATATAACTGGTTTGATCGTATGATGATCCAATTTATTATGAAAATAACGGGCGGAGAAACGAATACAAATAACGAAATTGAATATACTGATTGGCAAAAAGTTGAATATTTTGCACGTGAATTTAATGCGCTTAAATAAAAATTTTATTTAAAAATGGCTATTTCCTCTCATTTTTGTCGAAAAAAAGAGCAAACAGCTAAAGTTTACAAATTATTGCTTGCCTGCCGCGTAAAACTCCCTATAATGCGCCCCCACTGAGTCAGGATAGAACGAATCAATTAAAGAGGATTTTATCAACTTAGGGTAAAGAAAAGTAGAAATAACTACTTGACTTTACAGGTGAAAAGCGTAATATACGCCACCTCGCGACCTGGGTCGCACGCTCTTTAACAATTAATCAGACAATCTGTGTGGGCACTCGCAAGACATCATCAAAAACTATTTGAAGATTAAGTCTTGAAGAGTGACAAAACAGTTAATTCATATATGAACTAATAAGCAGTAACGTGATTTTGGGCCACAGCGAAGGCGTTAAAACGTCGACAAAGTGGCAAAAAGAAGCGTTACGGCCAGTAAAACATTCTTTGAGCATCAAACTTTTAATTGAAGAGTTTGATCATGGCTCAGATTGAACGCTGGCGGCAGGCCTAACACATGCAAGTCGAGCGGCAGCGGAGAAAGCTTGCTTTCTTGCCGGCGAGCGGCGGACGGGTGAGTAAGGTATGGGGATCTGGCCGAAGGCGGGGATAACCACTGGAAACGGTGGCTAATACCGCATAATCTCTAAGGAGCAAAGTGGGGACCATTAGGCCTCACACCTTCGGATGAACCCATATGAGATTAGCTAGTAGGTGGGGTAAAGGCTCACCTAGGCGACGATCTCTAGCTGGTCTGAGAGGATGATCAGCCACACTGGGACTGAGACACGGCCCAGACTCCTACGGGAGGCAGCAGTGGGAATATTGCACAATGGGCGCAAGCCTGATGCAGCCATGCCGCGTGTATGAAGAAGGCCTTCGGGTTGTAAAGTACTTTCAGTCGTGAGGAAGGTGTTAAGGTTAATATTCTTAGCAATTGACGTTAGCGACAGAAGAAGCACCGGCTAACTCCGTGCCAGCAGCCGCGGTAATACGGAGGGTGCGAGCGTTAATCGGAATTACTGGGCGTAAAGGGCACGCAGGCGGTTAATTAAGTTGGATGTGAAATCCCCGGGCTTAACCTGGGAATGGCATTCAAGACTGGTTAGCTAGAGTCTTGTAGAGGGGTAGAATTCCATGTGTAGCGGTGAAATGCGTAGAGATGTGGAGGAATACCGGTGGCGAAGGCGGCCCCCTGGACAGAGACTGACGCTCATGTGCGAAAGCGTGGGGAGCAAACAGGATTAGATACCCTGGTAGTCCACGCTGTAAACGATGTCGATTTGGAGGTTGTGGTCATGAACTGTGGCCTCCGGAGCTAACGCGTTAAATCGACCGCCTGGGGAGTACGGCCGCAAGGTTAAAACTCAAATGAATTGACGGGGGCCCGCACAAGCGGTGGAGCATGTGGTTTAATTCGATGCAACGCGAAGAACCTTACCTACTCTTGACATCCAGCGAAGCCTTTAGAGATAGAGGCGTGCCTTCGGGAGCGCTGAGACAGGTGCTGCATGGCTGTCGTCAGCTCGTGTTGTGAAATGTTGGGTTAAGTCCCGCAACGAGCGCAACCCTTATCCTTTGTTGCCAGCGATACGGTCGGGAACTCAAAGGAGACTGCCGGTGATAAACCGGAGGAAGGTGGGGATGACGTCAAGTCATCATGGCCCTTACGAGTAGGGCTACACACGTGCTACAATGGCGTATACAGAGAGAGGCGAGCCTGCGAGGGGAAGCGGAACTCAGAAAGTACGTCGAAGTCCGGATTGGAGTCTGCAACTCGACTCCATGAAGTCGGAATCGCTAGTAATCGCGGATCAGCATGTCGCGGTGAATACGTTCCCGGGCCTTGTACACACCGCCCGTCACACCATGGGAGTGGGTTGCAAAAGAAGTAGGTAGCTTAACCTTCGGGATGGCGCTTACCACTTTGTGATTCATGACTGGGGTGAAGTCGTAACAAGGTAACCGTAGGGGAACCTGCGGTTGGATCACCTCCTTACCGAGATAGATGGAATGTGAGTGTTCACACAGATTGTCTGATGAAGATTGAGCAGAAGGTATCATTAGGCTTGTAGCTCAGGTGGTTAGAGCGCACCCCTGATAAGGGTGAGGTCGGTGGTTCAAGTCCACTCAGGCCTACCAACATTGCTGTCGGATTTTGCCCAAAGGTGAAGTTAGCGGTAAGGAGTAATGATACGAGAATCTTAATGGGGCTATAGCTCAGCTGGGAGAGCGCCTGCTTTGCACGCAGGAGGTCAGCGGTTCGATCCCGCTTAGCTCCACCATATTGCAAGATAAAACTAGATAAAAGGTTATTCAGAGCAGGCTGGCAACAGTATGCTGCGAATAATAATGCTCTTTAACAATCTGGAACAAGCTAAAAATTGAAACACACATTATTGAGAAAATAATGTGGAGAACTCTCAATACTCCAACGTGAAGTGTCATCACAGTCAGGAAGGCAGGCGTTATGAGCGAGCAGTCAGGAATTCGAGGCGGCCAGCGCGCAGCAAGCGCAGCGTACAAAAGTACGTGAGCATTGCGAGCACTACCCAACAAAGAATTACTGTACGCGCAGCCATAACCTATCAGAATGATAGTGAAATAAAGACACCTTCGGGTTGTGAGGTTAAGCGAATGAAGCGTACACGGTGGATGCCTAGGCAGTCAGAGGCGATGAAGGACGTGCTAATCTGCGAAAAGCGTCGGTAAGCTGATATGAAGCGTTATAGCCGGCGATGTCCGAATGGGGAAACCCAGTGCATTAATGCACTATCGTTTGATGAATACATAGTCAAACGAGGCGAACCGGGGGAACTGAAACATCTCAGTACCCCGAGGAAAAGAAATCAACCGAGATTCCCCCAGTAGCGGCGAGCGAACGGGGAGCAGCCCAGAGTCAGCATCGATATTAGCATCAGGAGAAGGGTCTGGAAAGGCGCGCAATAAAGGGTGATAGCCCCGTATCCGAAGATGTTAGTATGGTGAGCTCGAAGAGTAGGGCGGGACACGTGTTATCCTGTCTGAATATGGGGACCATCCTCCAAGGCTAAATACTCCTGACTGACCGATAGTGAACCAGTACCGTGAGGGAAAGGCGAAAAGAACCCCGGCGAGGGAGTGAAAAGAACCTGAAACCGTGTACGTACAAGCAGTGGGAGCCCCATCACTCAAGTGCCTCGGCAGTTGGGTGATGGCATACCATCACAATAACAGCGCAGGCTTTGCCAACAAGGTTGTTCGGTTTTTTCAAGCCGCAGCGCAGTGTACCTAAAAGTACACGAGCAGCGGAAGTTAAAAAAGCGGACAAGATTGGCCGCAAAGACAAGCGGGACATTTGAGGATGGGGTGACTGCGTACCTTTTGTATAATGGGTCAGCGACTTATATTCTGTAGCAAGGTTAACCGCATAGGGGAGCCGTAGGGAAACCGAGTCTTAACTGGGCGTCAAGTTGCAGGGTATAGACCCGAAACCCGGTGATCTAGCCATGGGCAGGTTGAAGGTTGGGTAACACTAACTGGAGGACCGAACCGACTAATGTTGAAAAATTAGCGGATGACTTGTGGCTGGGGGTGAAAGGCCAATCAAACCGGGAGATAGCTGGTTCTCCCCGAAAGCTATTTAGGTAGCGCCTCGTGAACTCATCTTCGGGGGTAGAGCACTGTTTCGGCTAGGGGGTCATCCCGACTTACCAACCCGATGCAAACTCCGAATACCGAAGAATGTAATCACGGGAGACACACGGCGGGTGCTAACGTCCGTCGTGAAGAGGGAAACAACCCAGACCGCCAGCTAAGGTCCCAAAGTCATGGTTAAGTGGGAAACGAAGTGGGAAGGCTTAGACAGCCAGGATGTTGGCTTAGAAGCAGCCATCATTTAAAGAAAGCGTAATAGCTCACTGGTCGAGTCGGCCTGCGCGGAAGATGTAACGGGGCTAAACCATGCACCGAAGCTGCGGCAGCGACAGCAATGTTGTTGGGTAGGGGAGCGTTCTGTAAGCCGTCGAAGGTGGACTGAGAGGTCTGCTGGAGGTATCAGAAGTGCGAATGCTGACATAAGTAACGATAAAGCGGGTGAAAAACCCGCTCGCCGAAAGACCAAGGGTTCCTGTCCAACGTTAATCGGGGCAGGGTAAGTCGACCCCTAAGGCGAGGCTGAAAAGCGTAGTCGATGGGAAACGGGTTAATATTCCCGTACTAAGGGTGACTGCGAAGGGGGGACGGAGAAGGCTAGGCTATCCGGGCGACGGTTGTCCCGGTTTAAGCGTGTAGGTGGGTTATGCCGGCAAATCCGCATGACCAAGACACTGAGGCGTGATGACGAGCCACTAAGGTGGTGAAGTAGTTGATGCCCGGCTTCCAGGAAAAGCCTCTAAGCGATAGGTAACCATTAATCGTACCCCAAACCGACACAGGTGGTTAGGTAGAGAATACTCAGGCGCTTGAGAGAACTCGGGTGAAGGAACTAGGCAAAATGGTGCCGTAACTTCGGGAGAAGGCACGCTGGCGTTAGGTGAAGTGGTTCGCCCATGGAGCTGAAGCCAGTCGCAGATACCAGCTGGCTGCAACTGTTTATTAAAAACACAGCACTGTGCAAACACGAAAGTGGACGTATACGGTGTGACGCCTGCCCGGTGCTGGAAGGTTAATTGATGGGGTAAGCCGTAAGGCGAAGCTCTTGATCGAAGCCCCAGTAAACGGCGGCCGTAACTATAACGGTCCTAAGGTAGCGAAATTCCTTGTCGGGTAAGTTCCGACCTGCACGAATGGCGTAATGATGGCCAGGCTGTCTCCACCCGAGACTCAGTGAAATTGAACTCGCTGTGAAGATGCAGTGTACCCGCGGCAAGACGGAAAGACCCCGTGAACCTTTACTATAGCTTGACACTGAACATTGAGCCTTGATGTGTAGGATAGGTGGGAGGCTTTGAAGTGTGGACGCCAGTTCGCATGGAGCCGACGTTGAAATACCACCCTTTAATGTTTGATGTTCTAACTTGGGCCCGTAATCCGGGCTGAGGACAGTGTCTGGTGGGTAGTTTGACTGGGGCGGTCTCCTCCCAAAGAGTAACGGAGGAGCACGAAGGTTGGCTAATCACGGTCGGACATCGTGAGGTTAGTGCAAAGGCATAAGCCAGCTTGACTGCGAGCGTGACGGCGCGAGCAGGTACGAAAGTAGGTCTTAGTGATCCGGTGGTTCTGAATGGAAGGGCCATCGCTCAACGGATAAAAGGTACTCCGGGGATAACAGGCTGATACCGCCCAAGAGTTCATATCGACGGCGGTGTTTGGCACCTCGATGTCGGCTCATCACATCCTGGGGCTGAAGTAGGTCCCAAGGGTATGGCTGTTCGCCATTTAAAGTGGTACGCGAGCTGGGTTTAGAACGTCGTGAGACAGTTCGGTCCCTATCTGTCGTGGGCGAAGGAAGATTGAGGGGGGCTGCTCCTAGTACGAGAGGACCGGAGTGGACGCACCACTGGTGTACAGGTTGTCATGCCAATGGCATCGCCTGGTAGCTAAGTGCGGAAGAGATAACCGCTGAAAGCATCTAAGCGGGAAACTTGCCTCAAGATGAGTCTTCCCTGACAGTAATGTCCTATAAGGGGTGTTCGAGACGAGGACGTAGATAGGCTGGGTGTGTAAGCGTAGCGATACGTTGAGCTAACCAGTACTAATGACCCGAGAGGCTTAACCTGACAACACCGAAGGTGTTTTGAGAAGAGAGAAGAGATTTTAGCTTGTTCAGAGATTGGTGCCTGTAAGCGGTTACGGCGCTAGAAGTCAACGGGCGAGATGGCCTGCGCATAGCGAGAGGCAGCCGAGATGAGCGCCCGAGGCAGTAGCGTAACGAAACAGGATAGCGAAAAAAGAATTTGTCTGGCGGTAATAGCGCGGTGGTGCCACCTGATCCCATGCCGAACTCAGAAGTGAAATGCCGTAGCGCCGATGGTAGTGTGGGGTCTCCCCATGTGAGAGTAGGGAGCTGCCAGACGTTAATTATGTTTAAAAAGCCACCTAAGGGTGGCTTTTTTTATCTGAAAAATAGCTATATTCAATATAAAATTTGCATAACAGTTTTAATACTGATGCAATTTCTTTATCGATAATACAAGTGATATTTATATTAATTTTAATACTTACATTAATACATAATTAATTATATAAATTATCTTATGGTATATTTATTTGATATTAGAAATATTATTATTCTATTTTTTTAACAAAATTGAGTGCCTAAACATTTATCTATTGAATATTTGATATAAGATTAAATAACCTCAATAAAAGGATAATGATTAAGGTAAACATATGTTAGCTGAACCTATGCTAAGTATTGTTGTTGCTATATTTAATGGCGAACCATTTTTACCAAAATTTTTTAATTGTCTGGAACAACAAAAATTAGAAAATTGGGAGCTTATTTTAGTCAATGATGGTTCAACGGATAATAGTGCTTTACTATTAGAGGAATGTAGAGAACGATTCCCAAATACTAAGATTTTACATCAGGAAAATCGCGGGGTATCTGTCGCACGAAATATAGGAATGAATATGGCGACAGGTAAATATATAGCCTTTCCGGATATTGATGATGTCATTCATGAAGGTATGTATAACCGTTTATTAACATTGACAAAGTTGGGTAATTTAGATGTGGCGATGTGTAATGGTACTTATGTTTATATGGATGGCTCACCCTCTAAATTAATTTTTCCTTTAAAGAAAGTTCCATCGACAGGCATAATTTCAGGAATTGAATGGTTACAAAAAGGTTTAAGCTCAGGTAAATTTTTACACGTTACTTGGCTGAATATTTATAAGTTAAGTTTTATTCGTGAACATCAGTATCAGTTTGAACCGCAACTTCATCATCAAGATATCCCTTGGACAACAGAAATATTACTTAATGCAAAACGCGTTCAGTTTATCAATGAATCTTATTATGATTATTTTATTCATAGTAAATCAGTATCTCATTCATTATGTGGCGATGCTTTACGCGTGCGTAAGGTTAATACTTATTTAAAAATTATTGATATGCTAATGGATATTTACAAAAAATATCCTAATGCGGTAAATCAAACACCCGCTTATTGGTGGCAGATTGGTAAGGAAGGTTTTGGGGTTGTGTTGTCTATTCAAGCAATTGAATCGCCAAAAATTAAATACGAGATGGTTAAGCGCTTTTTTGACGAAGGATATTGGCAAATTACTTGGCAAAATGCGACAACCTTAAAATTAAAATGGCGCCTGAGTCGGCGTTATTTAAAGCTAAAATCGTTACTTAAATACAAATCGTAATGATATGCAAATAGAGATTGTGGTAATGAGAAAATAGCATTCCCCTTATTATTATATTGAGAATAAGCTGGTGATATTGTTATTAAACTTATACCAGAGTTTAGAATTCTTAGATTGACAAATGTGATGGGTTTAATGGATCAAATGTTTTTTTACTTTATAATTAAATATTCTATGGATATTAAATAAATTTCCCAAGTAATGGATAATGTTTGCCACTGTTTGTTTAAACAAGCAGTGGCAATTTTTTGTATCAGCATTAAAAGAAAATTGATATTATTTTTATTAAAATAAAAAATAACATTTTCTAGTAAATAATTTAAATTAAGCGATAAAATGGCTGTAAATGCTAATATAGAAGAGTCAATATTAATATAATGAGTTATAGACAAATAGCATGGATAATTAATGTTAACATTACTTGAATTATTATCATCTGTGGCTTTGTTGGTATGGGGCACATATATTGTCCGAACCGGTATTATGCGGCTTTTCGGTACCGATTTACGCCGAATATTAGGCCAAAGTATCGGAAAAAAATCGCGCGCATTTTTAGCGGGTATGGCGGTTACTGCTTTAGTGCAAAGTAGTAATGCGACGGCACTATTGGTTATTTCATTTGTAACGCAAGGTTTAATTTCTATCACGCCAGCTATGGTTATTATGTTGGGTGCAGATGTTGGTACCGCCATAATGGCCCGGGTGTTAACTTTTGATTTGGCATGGTTATCACCCTTGTTAATTTTGTTTGGTGTTATTACTTTTCTTAGTCAGAAAAAAAATCGGGTTGGTCAATTAGGGCGAGCTGCCATAGGATTAGGACTCATTTTATTAGCTTTACAGCTTATTGTTAGTTCAGCAACGCCGATTACCCATGCATCCGCTATCCAAGCAATTTTTACTTCTTTAAGAGGTGATATTATCTTAGCACTATTCGTTGGTGCTATATTTGCTATGCTCACTTATTCTAGTTTGGCGGCGGTTTTATTAACAGCCACATTAAGCGTGGCAGGACTCGTTCCGCTTTATATTAGCCTAGCGATTGTTATTGGCTCAAATATCGGTAGTGGTTTCTTAGCTATGATAAGCAGTAGTCGGCAAAGCGGATCAGCACGACAGGTGGCTTTAGGCAGTTTGTTGTTCAAACTCATCGGTGCAATAGTGGTTTTACCCTGGATTACACAAATAGCCGCTTGGCTAGAACATTATAATTTTAATCCGTCTGAAGTCGTGATCTATTTTCATGTGTTTTATAATTTACTGCGTTGCTTAGTTATGCTGCCCTTTGTTGAATTCATGTCACGTTTATGTCAACGTCTTATCCCTATTTCGCCTGTAGAGGTTGAGATTTTTGCACCCCGCTATTTAGACAAGGCGGCGTTGGAAACACCTTCATTAGCCATTGCTAATGCGGTAAGAGAAACATTACGCATGGGGGATATCGTTGAGCAAATGGTTCAACGTTTGGCTGAAGTTTTAAATGGCAATAAAATTCAGCGGCGTTATATTACGCATCTGGAAGAAGAGATCGATATGCTCCATAGTAGTATTAAACTTTATTTGGCTCAAATTCAGCAAAATGAATTAGGAGAAGCCGATTCTCGTCGCTGGGCAGAGATTATTGATACTGCTCTGAATTTACAGCAATCAGCCACCATCATCAATCGTATGGCAACTGACGTGGTCAAAAAAATATTTGGCAAACAAAACTTTTTCTCGCCTGAAGGAACTAAAGAGCTAAATACGCTTATGGAACGGTTACAGAATAATTTAAGTTTAGCAATGTCGGTATTTGTCTCTGGAGACATAGATAATGCGCGTCGATTACGAAGAGCTAAACATCGATTCCGGTTATTAAATCAACGTTATGCTTATGCACATGTTGAGCGCTTACATAAACGAAATATGCAAAGTTTAGATACCAGTAACCTACATGTTAGTTTACTTGGTGATATGAAACGATTGAATTCGCTTTTTTGTGCGATTGCCTATCATGTACTAGACGGTGTAAGCGAAAGTCGAGCCGAACAAATTAATCTGGAAAACGATAAAAATATATAATTAATTATTTAAATATTAATTTGAAGCCAATGAATGCCAATAAGCGCAGAATGATTTAAACCGTTATCTTTATCGCATCTTGTTATTTAAACTAATTATTTACTTATGCTATATAAAATTGCAGTTAAATATTGCTACCTATTTTCATTCTCATCTCAAATTCATTTAAAACGAAAGAGGTAACAATATTGTTCAGATAGTTAATTATTTTGCTAGAAATTTATCGTATTAGATTTAACGAAATTTGCTGGCTTGATAAATTTTAAATTTACCTGTTTGGGCAAGTATTTCATGGCGACCAAAAGCTTTATCTAACCAATTAGGGTAGGGTAAGAAGGCGTTGGCAACCATTCTAAATTTTCCACCTGATTTTAGATAACTTGGTGCTTGTTTGATGATGGTTTCAGCGGCTGAATAATCTGTTTTTAATCCATCATGGAACGGCGGATTGCAAATTATCCAGTCGTAACTATCTTCAATCATAGAGTAGATATCACTGGCTATAACATGGCCAGTTAAGCCATTTATTTTTAAGGTTTCAATAGATGATGTGATCGCTGCTGCATGGGTATCGCAAAGCGTTAATTTTATGTTAGGATTTTTTTTGCCAATAACCGTGCCTAGTACACCACAACCGGATGCCATATCCAACAACTTACCTTTTATTGGCGTCTGGAATGTAGAAAGAAGTAATTGACTACCTGTATCCAGCGCTTGCTGGCTAAATACACCAGGCAGAGTTTTGATAGTAATATCAGCTACCTTATAGATATTCCACCAATCAGGCAAATGAAATGAGGGTTGCTTTTCTAGCTGGCAATAGTAGAGGCTACAGCGCCGTGCTGCATCAACTTTACGTACACAACCTATTTCTTTTAGAATTTTATCGACGCTATTTACCCCACTACGATTTTCACCAACAATAAAAATATCACTACCTATTGGTAGAACTGAACATATATTTTGTAGTTGGAAATTGGCTTCTTGTTTGTTTTTGGGCCAAAAATAGATCAGAGTATTAAATTGTGTTGCTACTGCTTTTTCAAGTGTTAAGTCATAATGGGCATTTTCGCCTAGTGCTTTGTTAAATGATAACCAGTAGTGGTATTGATTAGTTAAAATATGTAAAATTTCAGCATTAATTTGTGAGCTAATATTATCTTGCAAGTTACCAGCGATTAAAACACGACGGCCGATAAAATATTCATCATGGCGTAAAATCACTTCACTAGCGGGCGTCAGTGAAGACATAAATTTTGGCTCCTGTAGTAGAAATTAAGTTTCTTTTTATCAACTAGCTATAAAAGGAAAAAATTCGCCGCGTGGCGCAAAAATATCGCTCATAAAATCGGTAATTTTGATAAATTCGTGAGATATGAACTTATTAGTAGGATTATATCACTATTATGAGACTTCAATCCAATAGTTACTTGTTGTCTAATATTTGGTGTTCATGTTGTCCCTTGATAACTTAATAAGTTGTACATTGTTCTTGTTTGATTTAAGGTCTAAATTCAGCAAATAAAATGTTACTAGCAAGCGACAGTAATTGTGCTTATATTGCTATGTCTTGCAATGTTATTATTTTGATTTATCTAGCTCTGTTTGCTAAGGTGCGCGTTATATTTGTGGTGGAGTAGTTTGATGACGATTAGAGATCAATTACTAAAGCATATGGGAATTATGCAATGGACATTACGCAATCCGACGGTACTGCGTGGTGAACATGCGGTGTCTATTCCTGATTCTACCCAATTACTTATCATCGCTGATGAGCGCATTGATTTAGACAACCATTTTGTCAAAGATATTTTACGAGCGATGATGATAGACAGTTGTCAGGTATGTTGTCTATTAACCAAAGAGGTATCGCTGCTACCAAAAGAAGTTCTTTGGCCCTGTTGGATCCTAGGCAGGCAATTAGCTGTTAGTTCAAAAAAATGGGTTATCCATACTTTGCCATTGCAAGAGATTTACTTTAATCCGCAGTCAAAACGCGCTTTGTGGGCGCAAATATGCCAGTATGAAAATAATTTCGAATTTAGAACAAACTGATTTAGTCTCTGCTTTTGCTATTGAAAAAATGAGTCATACTTTTCCCTGGAGTGAAAAAGTTTTTTACAGTAATCAAGGCAAACAATATATTAATTTAAAAATCAGTCTAGAAAATCGATTAATTGGTTTTGCCATCACACAATATCTGCTTGATGAAGCTACACTATTTAATATTGCTATTCATCCTGATTATCAAGGTCAAGGTTGTGGTGAGTATTTATTACGTTATTTAATCGATCAATTGGTAAGCAAAAATATTCAAACTTTGTGGTTGGAAGTCAGACAATCAAATCATGCGGCAATTCACTTATATGAAAAACTGGGTTTTCATATTGTCACAATAAGAAAAAATTATTATCCAGCAGCAAAAAAACGGGAAGATGCAGTGGTTATGGCGTTAACTATTTTGCCTGCTTTATAAATTAGAAATACTCCAATTAAGATAAAAAAAATGGTTTATATTCGATAATAGTACCATTGATAGGCGCTATTAAGTGGGAACTTGCATGGCAATATTAGCTTAATAGAGTCTATTTGTAATGAAACAACATAGAGAAATTATCCCACTTTTTTATAAAAAATTTAAATGCATTGGTGATCAGTGTTTATCTCATTGTTGCCGTGGCTGGACGATTAATGTTGATAAAAAAACACATAAAAAATATAAAACCGCCCATCAAATTGAAATTAAAGAGATCACGGATAAACATCTAATAAAATATCCTAATGGCACAGGTACTAACAATTATTCTTATATCGCCATGAATGAAGAAGGTAATTGTCCTTTTTTCGGGCATGATAAATTGTGTGGGATATATAAAACATTAGGCCCCAGCGCATTAAGTCATACTTGTCAGACTTATCCACGCTCAAAAACTCAACTGGATGGCTATACGCAACATTCTTTAAGTTTTTCTTGTCCAGAAGTGGTTCGTTTAGTGTTATTTCAGCCAGATTCGATGCAATATGAAGAAAATACAGTGATTGAAAATGTTAAAATTACTGAAAAACGCGTGATTGATCAGACTAGAGTAGTTACGCAAGAACATCAATTGATACAACTATTTTGTAGTCATTTGATTATGGCAGATAGTCCTTTTATTGAGGATAATCTCTATGCCCTTGCTCAATTTATGGTGTTTTTACAATCAATAGATTATCAAGTAGAGGCCAATTGTAGCCAAGTAGAAAGTATATTTATGTCGTTAGTGGAAAAATTAACAAATGGAGAAATATATCAACAAAGAAAACAAATTACCTCTTCAGCCAGGCATCAATTAAAGTTTTCTTTATTACTTATAATGCTACGTTTTTTTACTGTTACAGATCGTTCTAAACATTATTTATTACCCGCTTTTACCAATACCATGCACTTTTTTGGTTTAGAGTCAGAATCACTCAATGAGGACATGCTAGCTAATTGGAAAAAATTGGATGATGAATGGCAAAAGATCTTGTCAAGTAGTTGTTTAGCTGAACCGCAGGTGTTGAAAAACTATTTTCTTTATCGAATATATGACGAAAAATTTGGCTTATATGATTTGAAGCAGAGTTTACGCTCACTTTATTATTGTTTTACTGATTATTTTTATATTAAAACATTACTGTCGGTTCAATCAATTTATGATATTGAGGTATCGATGGAAAGTATTCAATTAATGTTTTGTCATTATTCGACCGTTACTCAGCACTCTATTAATTTACGCCAGCAGCTTGATGAATTAATTGATAAACTTAATTTTGGTGATGATTTATCTTGTTTATTATTATTAAATTAGCGACTTTTTATTGGTAACATTTCCCCAATGCCATCTTTATTGATGGCATTTTTATATTATTTCAGATTTTTATTATGTAATAATTATCTTTATATTAATCACTCTACTAAAGATGAATAATATTAACTTATTTATCAAAAATTTAATTAATTGAAATTGTTATATCAATGAATTTAAGTTACTTGTTATATAATATTTTTTTGCTTACCTTTTTCAACTTCAATTATTCAATTATGAAGATCTCAATTTTATAATTAATTACTCTGATTAAAGTAGCCGGATATATTTTTATCATTAAATTAACTTACTAAGGGGAGATCATGGAGACGAAATATCCCTATTATTTTAGTTCACGGATTATTTGGTTTTGATAGCATAGCGGGTTATCCATGTTTTTGCTATAGAAAATCGATTGAAAAAACAGGGCATAATGTGTTTTCATCTTTATTGTCTGACGTTAATTCAAATGAAGTAAATGAAGAGCAATTATGGTTTTACAACAATGTACGTAAAAGAAAGCTAAGTCGCCGCGAGAAAGTCAACTTGATTGTTTATAGTCAAGATGCTTTATTTGCACGCTATTTTGCTGCCAACTATTCAGCCAGTATTGTTTCCGTAACCTCAATGAATGGTGTTAATCATGATTCTGAAATAGCGGATCTTATTATAAAAGTATTAATACCAGATAAATTAACCGAACCGGGGGTTGTTAGTACCGCAAAAAATATTTTCACATTTATTTTTTTTATATCATTAGGTACATTAAAACCGCAAGATCAAATTGCTGGCGCCTTTTCAAAGCAATATGATATATCCACCATTTATGTCAATCATTCCCAGATGTCAGCGAAAAAAAGTTTATAATATTTTATGCAGTGAAAATAAAACATTGTCAATTGTAATAAAAGTATTAGTCGCTTATTTTATAAATTTACTTTAAATATGAAACGTCTATTATAAGAATAATATGTTAATATTTAACCTATTTTGTAATAGGTATTTTATTGATAGCTTTATTTATTTGAGCATGTATAGATATATACTTATATTGATAAAATTTTATAAGATAATAAGTATGTTAATTAGATAATTTATCTCTAGCTAAAAACAATTGTAGATCTTTTTTATATTTAATTTCGCCGACTAACTAAAAAATGTTTTTTAATTAGATGGTAATTGTTTTCAAAGTGGCTTTGTCGGTGTAGAATTTTCGCCAATTTTTATACATCACGTTGTGTATGCTGGGTAGTTATAATGAAAGAGAATAGTTTTTGTCAGAAAATAGCACAGCGGAGAACCTTTGCTATTATTTCTCACCCTGATGCAGGGAAAACCACGATCACAGAAAAAGTGCTATTGTTTGGCCAAGCTATTCAAAAAGCAGGCACAGTGAAAGGTCGTGGTTCGAATCAACATGCAAAGTCTGACTGGATGGAAATGGAAAAGCAGCGGGGAATTTCAATTACCACTTCGGTAATGCAATTTCCTTATCAAGATTGTTTGATTAATTTGCTTGATACGCCAGGACATGAGGATTTTTCGGAAGACACTTATCGTACTTTAACGGCGGTCGATTGTTGTTTAATGGTGATTGATGCGGCTAAAGGTGTTGAAGATCGCACGCGTAAATTGATGGAAGTAACTCGGCTGCGTGATACCCCTATTTTAACCTTTATGAATAAATTAGATCGTGATATTCGCGACCCAATGGAATTAATGGATGAGGTTGAAAGTGAATTAAGTATTGCTTGTAGCCCGATTACTTGGCCAATTGGTTGTGGTAAGTTATTTAAAGGGGTCTATCATCTTTATCGTGATGAAACCATTTTATATCAAAGCGGACAAGGACATGCTATTCAAGAAGTCGTTATTATTAAAGGATTAAATAATAACGAATTGGATAAAGTCATTGGTGATGACTTTGCTGCTCAGCTACGCGAAGAGCTTGAGTTAGTCAAAGGGGCTTCTCATGAATTCGATTTAGACGCTTTTTTGCAAGGCAAATTAACACCGGTCTTTTTTGGTACCGCTTTGGGTAATTTTGGTGTTGATCATATGTTAGATGGTTTGGTCAATTGGGCTCCAACACCGATGCCGCGCCAGGCTGATAGTCGTATTGTTAATGCCCAAGAAGAGAAATTTTCTGGTTTTGTATTTAAAATACAAGCTAACATGGATCCAAAACATCGTGATCGGGTGGCTTTTTTACGCATCGTGTCTGGTAGCTATCAAAAAGGTATGAAACTTCATCAAGTACGAAATAAAAAAGAGGTCGTTATTTCAGACGCACTCACTTTTATGGCAGGTGATCGTTCTCATGTTGAAGAAGCATTTCCGGGTGATATTATCGGCTTGCATAATCATGGCACTATTCAGATCGGTGATACTTTTACCCAGGGAGAAGCGTTAAAATTTACCGGTATTCCCAATTTTGCGCCTGAACTCTTCAAGCGCATCCGTTTACGTGATCCGTTAAAACAGAAACAGTTACTTAAAGGATTAGTTCAGTTATCCGAAGAGGGGGCTGTCCAGGTATTTCGCCCTTTAGCCAATAATGATCTTATTGTTGGTGCCGTAGGTGTGCTTCAGTTTGATGTGGTGGTGGCTCGTTTGAAGAGTGAATACAACGTTGAAGCTATTTATGAGCCGGTAAATGTGTCAACCGCACGCTGGATCGAATGTGATGATGTGAAAAAATTAGAGCAATTCAAACGGAAAAATGAACAGAATCTAGCTTTAGATGGTGGTGACAACCTCAGTTATATTGCTCCAACGATGGTAAATCTTAACTTAACCAGTGAGCGATATCCTGAAATTCGGTTCTGTAAAACGCGTGAGCATTAATTAATCGCATATTGATTTTTTATTACATTACCCTCACTTGTTATTAGTGGGGGGTATGTCTATTCTTTAGTTGTTGTATTTATTGATTTCTCCCAAACTTTTGAGGCAACAAAAATTTCAGTATTAAACACAATAGTAGATATTGAATAGCAGACTTTATTTTAAGGGTCTACTATCAGTTTTAGGGGAAAGCAATATGGGAAGACATATACCAATTACATTGGGGAATATTAAGCCTATAGCCTTCGACGATAATGCACCAGATCTGGGCAAAATAGCATTAGTCTGTGAGGGGGGTGGGCAACGCGGTATTTTTACCGCAGGTGTTTTGGATGAATTTCTCCGTGTTGGCTTCAATCCATTTGACATCATGGTAGGGACATCGGCAGGAGCGCAAAATTTATCGGCCTATCTTTGTCAACAACGCGGTTATGCCCGGAAAGTAATTACTGATTATACCACTAAATCTCAGTTTTTTAGTCCATTACGTTTTATTCGTGGTGGCCATATGATTGATTTAGATTGGCTAATTGAGATTACTTCCCGTGAATTACCCCTTGATTTCTCTACAGGATTGTCCTGTTTAGATAGTGGACGTCAATTTTTAATTAGTGCATGTCGCTATGAAGATTTTAGTCCGGTTTATTTTCAACCTACGCAAGATAGCTGGTTAGATATTATTCGGGCGTCAAGTGCTATCCCTGGATTTTATCGTCAGGGGGCGGTATTTAATGGTCAACTTTACCATGATGGCGGTATAACTGCTTCAATTCCTGTTGAAGAAGCTTATCGCCGTGGCGCAAAAACAATTGTGGTGATTAGAACAGTTCCTTCGGGAATTTATTATACATCCGAATGGTTAAAAAGGATGACACGCTGGCTGGAACACCGCAATATACGGCGCATGGCTAAGATGATCAAAGTACATATTAAAAGCTACCAACAAACACAGAAATTTATTGCTGCGCCACCACCAGATATCCAAATTTTTGAAATTTATCCACCGAAACCTTTAATGAGTTGTGCATTAGGTAGCCGTGCTGCAAACTTAAATAGTGATTATCATATTGGACGTCAATGTGGCCGATATTTTTTAACCAGTTTAAGAGACTATTTTGCTTCTAATGATGCCGCATCTTATCCCTATTCTATTGAAAATAATCAAATGGTTAATTCGGCATCTTTGTCTGCTAATATGACTTCGAATCAGCAAGATGAAGAACCTAAATCCGGTGATGAAGGATTAGTCATTGATGTTCGTTGACACCCATTGTCATTTTGATTTTCCTCCTTTTATCCATGATATTGAAGATAGCTTTTTGCATGCCGCAAAAGTTGGCGTGACCGATATCATTATCCCGTCAGTGGGTATTGAGAATTTAGAGCGAGTATATTCACTGGCACAACAACATCCGCATTTATATGCCGCATTAGGTTTTCATCCTTTGTATATTGCAAATTATTTACCGGATCATTTTACTAAATTAGTGGCATTATTGCAGCAAAACAGCAATAAATGTGTTGCTATTGGTGAAATAGGTTTAGATTATTTTGTTACTAATGCTGCGATTGATCAACAACAAACATTGCTGATCCAGCAATTAAAGTTGGCTAAACAATATGAGTTACCGGTTATTCTACATTCGCGTAAAAGCCATGATCACTTAGCTGCTTTATTAAGACGATTTGATGTGCCGAAAAAGGGAGTTATTCATGGATTTGCGGGCAGTTTATCGCAAGCGAATGCTTTTGTCCGTTTAGGCTATTTTATCGGTATTGGTGGTGTTATCACTTATGAGCGGGCTAAGAAAACTAGAGCAGTAGTTGCGCAATTGCCACTAACGTCATTAGTACTTGAAACTGATGCGCCTGATATGCCATTAGCCGGATTTCAGGGCCAGGTTAATCGTCCCGAAAGAATACATTTGGTATTTGAGACACTATGTAACCTGCGACAAGAGCCAGCAGAGGAAATTGCAGCACAGCTTTATAACAATAGTTTGCAACTATTTAATATCAAAAAAAAGGCAGAATAATATTGGTTAATACTCATATTAATAAGGCATTTAATTATAAAATGATGTTTATTTCGATAATTTTTGCTGGCAAAATCGCTTTTCGTAAGTGATATGTGTCGCAAAATTTATTTTTTCGTGATTTTTCGTTATGATTATTTGCGATACGGACTGCAAGTTATTAATGCAAAATCGATATAATGTCTGCGCATTACACTGACAGTTTATTTTTTAAACAATAGAAATTTTTCATTTGAAATAAAATATACAGGGATATTATTCATGCAACTCATTATGAGCCTGCTAGGGATGGTAGTATTGATTTTTATCGCTATCATTTTTTCCAGTAACCGCCGAGCAATTAAATTCCGTACCGTATTTGGTGCTTTTATTATTCAAATGGCAATGGGAGCATTTGTTCTCTATGTCCCTGCCGGTCGCCGTACTTTAGAAACCGTGTCTGATGCAGTTTCTAGTGTGATTGGTTATGGACAAGTTGGTATGGATTTTATCTTTGGTGGTTTGGTCTCCAATAAAATGTTTGAACTGTTTGGCGGTAGTGGTTTTATTTTTGCCTTACGGGTTTTACCGGTCATTGTTTTCTTCTCCTCATTAATCGCTGTGCTTTATTATCTTGGTATTATGCAGTTTTTTATCAAAATGTTAGGTGGACTTTTGCAATGGATATTAGGCACCTCACGCACTGAGTCGTTATCGGCTACCGCTAATATTTTTGTCGGTCATACTGAGGCGCCTTTGGTTGTCAGACCCTACATTGCCACAATGACAAACTCTGAGCTGTTTGCTGTTATGTGTGGTGGATTAGCTTCTGTTGCTGGCTCGGTATTGGCCGGCTATGCGCAAATGGGGGTGCCAATGGAATATCTGATCGCAGCATCTTTTATGGCAGCACCTGGCGGATTGTTATTTGCCAAATTAATGGTACCGGAAACAGAGAAAACTCATGATGCCGTCAATATGGTCACAGTGGCCACTGGCGAAGAGCGGCCAGTTAACATTATTGATGCCGCCGCCGCCGGTGCCTCTTCCGGTATGCAACTTGCTTTAAATGTCGGTGCGATGTTGCTGGCATTTGTTGCATTGATAGCTTTGCTTAATGGCATTTTGGCGGTGATTGGTGGCTGGATCCATATACCAGGCTTATCATTAGAATTGATCTTAGGCTGGATTTTTGCGCCAATCGCCTACTTGATTGGTATACCCTGGCATGAAGCGACAATTGCCGGTTCATTTATCGGGCAAAAATTAGTGGTCAATGAATTTGTTGCTTATATGAACTTTGGCGAATACTTAAAACCTGATAGCGAGGTGATTGCCGCAGGCAAGCAAGTACTTTCTCAGCATACTAAAGCAATAATCTCTTTTGCATTATGTGGGTTTGCTAATTTGGCTTCCGTAGCCATATTACTGGGTGGGTTAGGTGGAATTGCCCCAAATCGACGTAAAGATGTTGCTCGGTTAGGTTTGAAAGCGGTTTTAGCCGGTTCGTTATCCAATCTAATGAGTGCCACCATTGCTGGCTTCTTTTTATCGTTAGCGACAATGTAACCTAATAAGCCTGGTATATAAACGGTTGTTTAAACACTGAAGCAACAATGTGATTAGCTTTAGAGAATTATATGATGGAATTAAAACTTGCAGCACAACGTGCATTAAACTTGATGGATTTAACTCTGCTAAATGATAACGATACTGATGAACAAGTAAAGATATTATGCAATCAAGCAAAAACCGCCCGAGGAAATACAGCTGCGATATGTATTTATCCTCGCTTTATTCCATTGGCACGTAAGATTTTAACTGAACAAAACACTCCGAGTATTCGAATTGCAACAGTAACTAATTTTCCATTTGGCGGGCATGATATCGCGATTGCATTAGCTGAAACTCAAGCCGCTATTGCTTATGGCGCAGACGAAGTTGACGTTGTTTTTCCTTATCAAGCGTTAATAGCCGGTAATAAGCAAATTGGTTTTGAGCTGGTTAAAGCGTGTAAGGAAATGTGCCTAACCAGTAGAGTATTACTGAAAGTTATTATTGAAGCCGGTGAATTAAAGCAGGCAGCTCTTATTCGTCAAGCGACAGAAATTGCCATTACTGCCGGTGCTGATTTTGTTAAGACTTCAACGGGTAAGGTAGCGATAAATGCCACCCTTGAGAATGTTGAAATTATGCTTAAGGTTATTCGAGATATGGGCGTTGCTAACCAGGTGGGTTGTAAGGTGGCAGGTGGCGTTCGCGCGGTAGAGGATGCAGCTCAATATCTGGCATTAGCCGATCGCATCATGGGAAAAGAATGGGTGGATATTCGTCACTTTCGTTTTGGTGCATCAAGTTTATTGGCTAGTTTATTAAATACATTAGGATGTCAAATAGATAATTTTGCTGGCGACTATTAGTTTTTATTGCTCTCTTTAAGCAGTGTTTCAGTAATTATTGGCTGGCAAAAAAATGAAAATATCTTTTTTAATAATTTGTGAAAATAATCGCTAATAAAGCAGTTTTTAAATACTAGCATTGATTAGTATTTTTATTTATTGACGCTAGTGAAAAGTTATTCTGAACTCGAATTATGGAATGCGTTATTTTTTGTTTAATAATGGATTAATTGAATTTGAACTAACCAAGGGTAGTTATGAAACGTGTATTTATTATGGTTCTTGATTCTTTTGGTATCGGTGCTACACCTGACGCTAATAGATTTGGCGATGCTGGCGCGAACACGTTAGGGCATATTGCGGCCGCTTGTGCACAAGGGAAGGCGGATAAAGGTCGTAAAGGGAAACTCTATTTGCCTAATTTAACACTTTTAGGGTTAGGAAAAGCTGCTGAGGGATCATCAGGAACATTTCCAATCGGCCTGGATGAAGATGCTGAGATTATCGCTGCCTATGGTTATGCGAGTGAGTTATCTTCCGGCAAAGATACTCCATCAGGTCATTGGGAGATTGCCGGGGTACCAGTTTTATTTGAATGGGGATATTTTGCCCAGGAAAAAAATAGTTTTCCGCAACAATTATTGGATAAGCTTGTTGAAGAAGCCAATTTGCCTGGTTATCTGGGAAATTGCCACTCTTCTGGTACAGTGATCTTGGATCAATTAGGTGAAGAGCATATGAAAACAGGCAAACCTATTTTCTATACTTCAGCCGATTCAGTGTTTCAGATAGCCTGCCATGAAGAGACTTTTGGGGTTAAAAATCTTTATCAGCTTTGTGAGATTGCGAGAAAGACGCTGGATGATGGCGCTTATAATATCGGGCGGGTTATTGCTCGACCTTTTATCGGCAATAAAGCGGGCTGTTTTGAGCGTACAGGTAATCGGCGAGATTATTCCGTTGAACCCCCCGCACCAACTGTCTTGAAAAAACTGGTGGAAGAAAAAGCTGGCGAGGTAGTTTCAATTGGCAAAATTGCCGATATTTATGCCAATGTAGGCATTACTAAGCAAGTAAAAGCAACAGGTATTGAAGCACTATTTGCAGCGAGCATTGAGGAGATCAAAAAAGCGGCCGACAATACTATTGTATTTACTAATTTTGTTGATTTTGATTCCTCATATGGACATCGTCGTGATGTTGCAGGTTATGCGGCTGGACTTGAGTTATTTGATCGCCGTTTACCTGAAATGCTGGAGTTAATTGAAAACGATGATATTTTGATTATTACTGCTGATCATGGTTGTGACCCGACTTGGCGAGGAACTGATCATACGCGAGAAAATATACCTATTTTAATTTATGGTCCGAAAATAAAACCTGGAGCATTAGGTCATCGGCAGACCTTTGCTGATATTGGTCAAACCATTGCACAATATTTTGGTTTATCTCCAATGGCATATGGCAAAACGCTATTTTAAGTATGATGGGAAATATTCGTTGATATTCCCAATATTATTGATAAGAAATTAAAGGAAATCTATCTATGGCTACCCCACATATTAATGCTGAGATGGGCGATTTTGCTGATATTGTTTTGATGCCAGGTGATCCGTTACGTGCCAAACATATTGCAGAAAAATTTTTGACTGATAGCCGTCAGGTAAATGATGTTCGTGGTATGTTAGGTTTTACTGGTAATTACCAAGGCCGTAGTATTTCTGTGATGGGACATGGAATGGGTATCCCATCTTGTTCGATTTACATGAAAGAGTTAATCACTGACTTTGGTGTTAAAACCATAATACGAGTTGGTTCCTGTGGGGCGATTAGCCCTCAAGTTAAATTACGCGATATTATTATTGGCCTAGGCGCATGCACTGATTCAAAAGTAAATCGGTTAAAATTTGATGATAATGATTTTGCTGCTATTGCTGATTATGACTTGGTGCATAATGCGATTACCGCCGCTAAAGCAAAAAACATCAATGTTCGGGTAGGTAATATTTTTTCTACTGATCTGTTTTATTCACCTCAAATGCAAGTATTTGATACGATGGAAAAATATGGCATTTTGGGCGTAGAAATGGAAGCTGCTGGTATGTATAGTATAGCCGCAGAGTATGGTGTGAAAGCTCTAACTATTTGTACAGTATCTGATCATATTCGTCTTGGTGAGAAGACAACTTCAGCAGAACGGCAAACGACATTTAATGAGATGGTTGAAATTGCGTTAGAATCAGTATTATTACTAGATTAAAAATAGAGCATTAAATTTAAATCAAGTAAGAAAGCAGATTTTAATCTGCTTTCTTTTTAGCAATTTTTATTTTTGCTGATTGCGACTATTGCTTATTGATAAAAATGGTAATTTTGGCCAATGTATTGGAATCGATCTTGCTAAGATATTAGCCAAAATAAAACCGATTGTGAGTGCTAGCAATAGCATGATCTTTAATAAATTAGCCATATTATCTATTTGTTTAGATCCTATACTGAATTGATGAGTATCGATGGTTAAACGTAAAAAACCTTTTGGTTTTTCTGTATCAATGATTGGAACAACCAATTGATAGTTAACATAGCTGTGGCATGGTGGTTGATTAAGGGATAACCGCTCTCGTAAAGCAACCTTTTCACCCGCATGTTGAATTTGGGTACCATCATTAAGATAAACGCTGGCATCAAGAATATGTTCATTAATTGTTAATTGATTAAGAATGGCCAGGATCTGTTCATTATTAAAACTCTTACCATCACTTTGTATATAATTGGATAAGCTAAAAGCGACTTGTTCAGCAAGTGTAATTGCTAGTTCTTTAAACTGCTCGATTCTGATTTGCTGATGTGAACGACTAAAATAGGTAACTCCTTGGATTAGAATAACAAGTAAGAAGAGGCAAATTAAAATGATAACTGTTTTATGTAATCGAAACTTTAATTTTGTTTTAATCATAATCGGCTCTTTTAAACTTAGTTCATTATCATATTGCCAGAGCTTAAGATGTTAGGGTAGTTTAAAAAGTTATTTTTTTGTTGGCCAATTGTCGCAATTGGATTACAGGAGTATGAATTAATGTCGACCAGTTTAACCTATTGTTATTTGCCTAATGAGATCCAAAAGTGGCCTGGATTACCACTTTCATTGAGTGGCGAAGAAATTATGCCATTAGATTATCGGGCTGGTGATAGTGGTTGGTTGCTTTATGGGCGAGGGCTTAATAAACAACGTATTAGTCACTTTCAACAACGCTCTGGTAGTGCCATTGTCATTGTTTCTTCTTGGCGTATTGATGATTATCAAGTCGTGCGTATTGCGGGTAGCTTAAGTGCAAAAATAAAGAAAATAGCTGAAGAGTGTAGTCTAGATGTTGTACCGCTGGGTAATATTCCTCGTTTACGTGCGCCAGGATTGTTGGTAATGGATATGGATTCAACAGCAATTCAAATCGAATGTATTGATGAAATTGCTCGTTTGGCGGGAGTTGGTAAGCAGGTTGCTGAAATTACTGAACGCGCTATGCAAGGGGAAATTGATTTTAGTGAAAGTTTAAAAGCTCGGGTTAAGTTACTTGCTGGAACCGACATCCAAATTTTGCAAAATGTATTAACGCATATGCCCTTGACACCAGGCTTAACGAGTCTTGTCCGTAAATTGCAGGCGTTTGATTGGCATGTTGTTATAGTTTCAGGTGGATTTAATTTTTTTACTAATTATTTAAAGGAAAAATTAAAATTAACCGCAGCGGTGGCTAACAAACTGGAAATTAAGGATAACAAATTGACAGGTAAAGTGCATGGCAATATTGTCGATGCTAAAGTGAAAGCTCAAACCTTGATAAAATTAGCTAGACAATACTCTATTCCAATCGAGCAAACCGTTGCTATCGGTGATGGCGCCAACGATGTAAAAATGATCCGTAAGGCAGGGTTAGGTATTGCTTATCATGCAAAATCCAAAGTACAGGCCAGGGCAAAAGTAGCGATTCAACATGGTGATTTAATGGGAGTACTTTGTGTTTTAAGTGGTGGTTTAAAGCATGAAGAACGTTAATTATTAGAACAATAAATAAGAGAGGCAATGGCGGTGGCAAAAGCAGTAAAAAAAGCATTTGTCTGTAATGAATGTGGTGCAGATTATCCTCGTTGGCAAGGCCAATGCATCGCTTGTCATACCTGGAATACGATCACCGAGGTAAGGTTAGCAGCCAGTTCTTCCTCACGAGCAGAACGCTTTAATGGTTATGCCGGTGGCGCCGCAGGTAATCAAGTTCAAAAATTGTCTGCCATTAGTTTAGAAGCATTGCCACGTTTTTCTACTGATTTTAAAGAATTTGATCGTGTGCTTGGTGGTGGAGTGGTACCCGGTAGCGCAATTTTAATTGGCGGTAATCCAGGCGCAGGTAAAAGTACATTGTTGCTGCAAACTATGTGTCGGCTTTCCTCACAAATGAAAACTTTATACGTCACTGGTGAGGAGTCTTTACAACAAGTAGCGATGCGAGCTCATCGATTAGGGTTACCGTCCGACAATCTCAATATGCTATCTGAAACCAGTATTGAGCAAATCTGTTTGATAGCCGAGCAGGAGCAACCAAAATTAATGGTGATTGATTCTATTCAAGTCATGCATATGGCTGATATACAGTCATCACCGGGTAGTGTGGCACAAGTGCGAGAAACGGCGGCTTATCTTACCCGATTTGCTAAAACACGAGGGATCGCCATTATCATGGTAGGTCATGTCACGAAAGATGGTTCTTTGGCCGGTCCCAAAGTGCTTGAACACTGTATTGACTGTTCAATCATGCTTGATGGTGAAGCAGACTCACGATTTCGTACTCTAAGAAGTCACAAAAACCGATTTGGTGCGGTTAATGAACTGGGTGTGTTTGCTATGACGGAAAAAGGGTTAAAAGAAGTAAATAACCCATCCGCTATTTTTCTCAGTCGGGCAGAAGAGATCACCTCAGGTAGCTCGGTGATGGTGGTGTGGGAAGGAACACGCCCATTGCTGGTGGAAATTCAGGCATTAGTGGATTATTCAATGTTAGCTAATCCGCGGCGAGTTGCTGTTGGCTTGGAACAAAATAGATTAGCAATTTTGCTGGCTATTTTGCATCGACATGGTGGATTGCAAATGTCGGATCAAGATGTTTTTGTGAATGTTGTAGGTGGAGTTAAAGTGACGGAAACCAGTGCCGATCTTGCGTTACTCTTTTCATTAGTATCAAGTTTCCGTAATCGTCCACTGCCGCGTGATGTTGTGGTTTTTGGTGAAGTGGGGTTAGCCGGTGAAATTCGTCCAGTACCGAGTGGCCAAGAGCGAATTATTGAGGCGGCAAAACATGGTTTTAAACGCGCGATTGTCCCTTATGCAAATGTGCCCAAAAAACCATTACCCAATATGCAGTTATTTGGGGTAAAAAAACTGTCAGAGGCATTAACGGTTATGGAAGACTTTGATTAACCGGAGAGGCGATGAAACAGTTTGATTATTTGAAACAGGCAATAAAGCAAACTGGTTGTACTCTACAACAGATTGCTAGCGCTTGCGGCATGACTAAAGGTTATTTAAGCCAATTAATTAATGATAAAATTAACAATCCTAGCGCGCGAAAAATTGCCGCATTACATCGTTTTTTAAATATTGAATATCCATTAAAGCCTAAACGGGTTGGCGTAGTATTTGGTAAATTTTATCCCTTACATACCGGACATATTTATTTGATTCAACGCGCATGTAGTCAAGTTGATGAGTTATATGTCATTCTTTGCCATGATGAACCACGTGATCGAGCGCTTTTTATCGACAGTTCTATGTCACAGCAACCGACCGTCAGCGATCGGCTACGATGGTTATTACAAACCTTCAAATATCAAAAAAATATTTATATTCATTGCTTTGATGAACAAGGCTTTGAGCCATACCCACATGGCTGGCAAGTGTGGAGTGAAGGAATGAAAAAATTTTTAATGGCAAAAAATATTCAACCACAATTTATTTATTCAGGCGAAGTGGATGATATTGCGCATTATAAAAAATATCTTGGCGCAGAAGTGGTGCTGATTGATCCTGAACGCACATTTATGAATATTAGTGGTCATCAAATTAGGCAAGCGCCATTTCGTTATTGGGAATATATTCCAACGGAAGTAAAACCTTTTTTTGTCCGTAAGGTAGCCATATTAGGTGGAGAGTCGAGCGGTAAATCGACTTTGGTTAATAAGTTGGCAAATATTTTTAACACCACCAGTGCCTGGGAATATGGTCGTGATTATGTTTTCTCTCATTTAGGTGGCGATGAGATGGCATTACAATATTCTGACTATGACAAGATCGCATTGGGTCATGCAAAGTATATTGATTTTGCCGTTAAATATGCCAATAAAGTTGCGTTTATCGATACTGATTTCATTACCACTCAAGCTTTTTGTAAACGATATGAGGGCAAACCACATCCTTTTGTGCAAGCATTGATTGATAAATACCGTTTTGATCTGGTTATTTTATTAGAAAATAATACTCCATGGGTAGCGGATGGATTACGTAGTTTGGGTAGTGATGAGGAACGCAAAACATTTCAAAATTTATTGATTGAACTACTGATTGAAAATCAAGTGCAGTTTGTGGTGGTTGATTCGCCTAATTATGATGAGCGTTTCTTACGCTGTATTGAGCTGGTTCAGCAATTACTTATGATGGATGAAAGATCCCCAAGTCTTTAAATGATAAGGCTCGCTTTAGCAAGCCTTATGCTATTTGAATTATTTATTTGCTCATCTTTTTATATTTGATACGATGCGGTTCTAGCGTATCAGCGCCCAATGTCCGTTTTTTGTAATCTTCATATTCACTAAAATTACCTTCAAAGAAAGTGACTTTTCCTTCATCCTGATAATCAATAATATGAGTAGCAATCCGGTCAAGAAACCAGCGATCGTGGGAAATAACTAATGCACTGCCAGGGAATTCCAGTAATGCATTTTCTAACGCGCGTAATGTTTCGACATCCAGATCATTGGTTGGCTCATCCAGCAGTAACATATTTCCACCAACCTGGAGTAGTTTTGCCAAGTGTAATCGGCCACGTTCACCACCAGAAAGTTCGCCAACGCGCTTACCCTGATCAACACCTTTGAAATTAAAACGCCCGACGTAGGCTCTACTTGGGATTTCAAAATTACCGATGCGCATAATATCTTGTCCGCCGGATACCTCTTCCCACACAGTTTTGTTATTGTCCATCGAGTCGCGAAATTGTTCAACCGAGGCAACTTTAACGGTTTCACCTAAGATTATGCTGCCAGAGTCAGGCTGTTCTTGACCTGAAATCATCCGAAAAAGGGTTGATTTTCCCGCGCCATTTGGACCGATAATACCTACGATAGCTCCTTTAGGGATCGAGAAACTGAGGTTATCAATTAAAACTCGATCACCATAAGATTTACTGAGATTTTCAACCGTTAAAACTTTGTCACCAAGGCGCGGACCTGGTGGAATGAAGAGCTCACTAGTTTCATTACGTTTTTGATACTCAACACTGTTTAACTCTTCAAAACGGGCTAAACGGGCTTTTCCTTTCGCTTGACGACCTTTAGGATTTTGTCGGATCCACTCAAGTTCTTTTTCGATCGATTTGCGGCGAGCTGCTTCGCTGGAAGCCTCTTGTGTTAGGCGAGTCTCTTTTTGTTCTAACCAAGAGGAATAATTACCTTCCCATGGAATGCCCTCTCCTCGATCAAGCTCCAGGATCCAACCGGCAACGTTATCCAGGAAGTAACGATCGTGAGTGATTGCAACAACGGTGCCTTCGTAATCATGTAAAAACCGTTCTAACCAGGCAACGGATTCTGCATCCAAATGGTTAGTTGGCTCATCAAGTAATAGCATATCGGGTTTTTCCAGTAGTAGCCGACAAATAGCTACTCGACGCCGCTCTCCACCGGAAAGTTGTTCTATTTTTGTCTCCCAGGCGGGTAAGCGCAATGCATCGGCGGCACGCTCCAACTGATTATCCAAATTATGACCATCATGTGATTGCAAAATGGCTTCTAACTGTCCCTGTTCTTTTGCCAATTTGTCAAAGTCAGCATCAGGTTCTGCGTAGGCAGCATAAACTTCATCAAGGCGAGTTAGAGCATTTTTTATTTCACTAACCGCCTCTTCGACTGCTTCACGTACGGTATGATTAGGGTTAAGTTTTGGTTCCTGGGAGAGATAGCCAATTTTGATCCCTGGATTAGGGCGTGCTTCACCTTCAATTTCAGTATCGATGCCAGCCATAATGCGAAGTAAGGTTGATTTACCCGCTCCGTTAAGGCCTAGAACACCAATTTTGGCACCCGGGAAGAAACTTAGAGAGATATTTTTTAAGATATGTCTTTTCGGTGGGACAATTTTTCCCACTCGATGCATGGAATAGACGAACTGTGCCAATTTATTCTACCTTTTAGCTAATTGAATAATTTTAGATATCAACGTGTTGCTTATCTCATTTAAAGAAAATATTCAGACTCTTGGTTAAATTCTGCCTAAATTGCGATTAAGATTAATAATATTAATAAGATCTTAATTAAGATTTATTGCGGATCTTTAGCATAAAGTTTTGTTAAAATAAATAATTACCTTATCCATATTGTATTAAGCCATTTAATTAAGCAGGTAGGTTGCTGCGCGGTTATTATACACGATCCTATTTACTATCATTAGTAGTTTAGTTTTTAGCTAGGATATTGATTGTCAAGCGTACTGACAATCATTTTACCATCCTATGAATGGTATTTTATAATCTATTTTTTAATAATCTCAGTGATTATATTTGTTTTTGATAATAATATTTTTATATAGATATTGTTATCTTAAACAGGAGTGAACAGCGATGTCGAAAAAATGGTGGCAAAAGATAATATTGCTGATCATACTCTGGTTACCTTTCCTTGCTCTGGGAGACTCATTAACTGCTCAACGTGAGCGTTATCAGGCAATTAAACAAGCTTGGGATGCTAATGATAATCAGCGAGTCGCAAATTTGATGCCAACATTAACAGAATACCCGCTTTATCCCTATTTGGAATATCGACGATTAACGCAAGATCTTAATACAATATCGATAGCGCAAGTTAAGGATTTTATTAAACGATATCCTTATTTTCCTCTCAATCAAAAGTTATCTACCCTTTTTGTCAATCAGCTTGCCAAGCGTAGCGAATGGCATGGTTTGCTAGCTTTTAGCCCGACAGCACCGAAAGCGATTATTGCACGCTGTAATTATTACTATGCTAAATGGCAAACCGGTAATAAGCAAGCGGCGTGGCAGGGGGCGAAACAGATTTGGTTGCACGGTTATTCACTACCTAAAGCATGCGATCAACTATTTACTCTTTGGCAACAGGCGGGTCAATTAACTACAGAATTGATTTTGCAACGTATTTTTTTAGCCATTAAAAGTAATGATGCTGCTTTGGTTACTAGCTTAGTCAATCGATTACCCACTAAAGAGCAAATTATCGGTCAACACTTGGCCAAATTACAGCAAGATCCTGCTTCAGTGGTGGAATTTGCTAGCAAGGTCAAGCCATCAGAGTTTAATCGACAACTAATATTAGTAATATTTAGCCGTTTTGCGCGCCAATCGGTAGAAAAAGCCAAGCTAGCGCTCCCCATAATTACGCAAACACAGAAAATGAGTCATTTCCAACAACAGCAATTGAAGGAAGATATTGCCTGGCAATTATTCGGTGATGTGACGCAAGCACAAGCAAAGTGGCGTGATAGTGTTATTCAACATTCATCTTCCATTTCTTTACGTGAACGAAGAGTGCGCTTAGCGTTAGCAAGCAATGATATGCATTCACTTGCGCAATGGTTAAAACGATTACCGAAAGAGAGCAAAAATAAGGAAGAGTGGCAATATTGGCAAGCGATCACCTTAATCGCTCAAGGCAAACATAAACAAGGTAAAAAAATATTATTCAATTTGGTAAAGCGGCGCGGATTTTATCCCATGGTTGCGGCACAAAAATTGAACATTTCGTATCCTATTAATATTGCGCTTACCGCTAAACCTGAAGATGATATCGATTCATTGCCTGAAGTGCGGAGAATTGGCGAATTATTGTATTGGCAAAAGGAAAATTTAGCCCGAACTGAATGGATCAATCTGCTTATCAGGCAGAAAAAAGTTCGCCAACAGCAACTAGCACGCTATGCATTTGAACACCGGTGGGCCGATTTGAGTGTACAGGCGACAATTATTGCCAAACTATGGGATCATATAACCGAACGTTTTCCTATAGCCTGGGAACGTGAATTTGAACGCTACACAAAAGATAAAAAAATTGATAAAAGTTTTGCCATGGCGATAGCCAGACAAGAAAGTGGTTGGAATTCACAAGTGCGTTCTGCGGCGGGTGCGATAGGTTTGATGCAATTAATGCCACAGACAGCACAACAAGTGGCAAAATCTAATGGCATTGTAGCTTATACCGATAGTAGTAAATTGATTGATCCGGCAAAAAATATTGAGCTTGGTACCGCATATCTAGAGACCGTTTTTCAGCAATTTGGTCTTAATCGAGTTTTAGCTTGTGCAGCTTATAATGCAGGCCCTGCTCGCGTAACACGTTGGTTGGCAGTAAGTGACGGAAAATTAAATGTTATCGCTTTTATTGAAACTATTCCATTTTCTGAAACGCGACGTTATGTTAAAAATGTGCTTGTCTACAATCTTTATTATCAACATTTTCTCGGTAAATCAGTTAAACTATTGACGGAAAGGGAATGGTTGATGAACTTTAGTGCTCTTATAGCCATCATCAAGCCGTTTATGCTATGCTGTTGTACTAGTTAAATAGTATGGCGGTATATATTATGGAAAACTATCTTATTGATCCAGCCCTTGAACCTGAAGAAAATAGTGATTGGCAACGCTTTGTTGAATTATTACGCAGTGCTTTTCAACAAGATTTACAGCAACCTATTTTACAACTATTTTTAACCCCAGATGAACGTTTGGCGCTCGGGACTAGGGTGCGAATTATTCAGGCTTTAATGGAAGGTGAAATGAGTCAGCGGGAGCTTAAAAGTGAGTTGGGTGTCGGAATTGCAACCATCACGCGAGGTTCTAATGGCTTGAAGAGTGCAACTAAAGAGGTGAAAGCTTGGTTGGAACAGCAGTTAAGCCAGTTATAAAAATGTTTTATTAATTGTGTAAATGTACATCTTTAACCAGTCTTGCTAGGATTTGGTTAAGATGACATGACTTAGTTGTCATGCATCACATTAAGTTCTTTATAAATTTCATGTTGGATAGGCGCTAATGCTAAAATAAGCGCTTGCTGGTAGACGCTGGTTCGGCTGAGTAAACCCTTGGTAAAAAAACCAATTGCCCCTTCGTTATGTTTAATATCAGCTATGCCAGTGATATGAGCCATCACATCGCCTAACTCACTGCCTTGCTGGATGCTAAACAGAACTTGCTCGGGTAACATAATACTGGCAGAACGCGATTCACCTCGAATTTGTTTATGTTCAATGCTAATCCAGGCAAAAGTCATTTCATCTTCAATGCCGGCTTCTATACCGACCCAAAAATCGGCTTCAGGTCGAACATGGCGCTAAGCCATAACACGTTGGCGTGCACCTGTGCGGGTTTCTGTATTACCAATTGGTTGCTTGGCTACGTGACTATTCACCTTTATGCTCTCGATTTGATAATTGCTAGTCCCAAAAACCGCTTCGAATGCTAAGTGAATAGCGTTTATCTTGGCTGGATTTGCGGTTGCTGCGATTACTTTATACATTAATTAGTATCCTCTAAAATATTATTTGTGCAGTATAACGGAAAATTATTATGTTACAGGTCTATCTTGTTCGCCACGGAGAAACTGAATGGAACGTGGCTCGGCGTATTCAAGGACAATCTGACAGCCCACTCACTGAAGTTGGTATTAGACAAGCTAAATTGGTTGCTGAAAAAGTTAAATCAATTGGCATCACACATATTATATCCAGCGACTTAGGGCGTACCCAGAAAACGGCAGAAATTATCGCGCAAGCTTGCCATTGTAACATTATTCTTGAGCCGCGGTTAAGGGAATTGAACATGGGAATACTTGAGGGAAGGGCACTTAGCTCCTTGAGTGATGAAGAAGAACGTTGGCGTCGAAGTTTGGTTAATGGAACCCCCGGGGCACGTATTCCCGATGGAGAATCGATGGATGAGATAACCAAACGTATGTTTACTGCACTAGAGAAGTGTCGTTCTTTACCAGCGGGGAGTCAACCATTATTGGTTAGTCATGGGATAGGGTTAGGGGCACTTCTTAATCGTATACTGGGTGTGCCGACTTACGCTGAAAGGCGTTTACGTTTACGTAACTGCTCTATTTCAAAAGTAGATTTTCAGGAAACGCCCTGGTTAGCGAATGGCTGGGTAGTAGAAACCGCTGGGGATATATCTCATTTAGTTGAGCCAGCATTAGATGAACAGCAAATTTAACGCTGATAATAATTAAACTATTTAAGAATGATCTAGCCAAGGGAAAAATTCCCTTGGATTTGATCCACTAGCAACTATTATAATCAATTAGTGTTTGGTGGAGGGAGAGGTGTTTTTTTAATCGGCACAAAATAATCAAATGCGATCATATGATTTTCTGGATTATCGTAGCTACATTCAGGGTTATTAGGATCTTTGAGATGATAATGTTCTATATCGTGTCCCGCGCGACGGGTCAGATTGAGATTAGGCATATAAACACCATAAATCATATACAAAAACTGTTGTAGATCGCTTTTGGTTGGTTTGCCTTCAAAAGTAAAGCGGGCATAATCACCGCCTTCGATGATAATTGAATGGTATAAATTATTTTTATTATCATCATATTGCGGTTCAACTGCAGTGATATATAAAACGGTTTGTTCATCATCCTTTTCTGAGCTATGTACGACACTATGTAATCCATAAACTTCATTAGGTATATTTTTTGCTTTATCTTGATAATATTGCCAAAAATGTTTGCGCATTTCGGCACAGGCAGTAGACCACTCTTCTAATATATATGAACAAGTTTGTTCTATTCCCATTAAATGTTTGGGTGGTAGTGTGACAAAGGAGACGTTAGGTAATTTCTGTTTTTCTAAAGTGATTGGAGGTTGCATACCTGTTGCACACCAATCTTCACTACGACGATAGAGAGCCGGTGTAATGCCAAATTGTTTTTTAAATGCACGAGTAAAGGTTTGCTGTGAATCAAAACGGTATTGCAGTGCAATATCAAGAATTGGCCGACTAGTTAGCCTAAGAGCAACAGCCGCACGAGAAAGTCGGCGAGCACGTATATAAGAGCCAATCGCTTGCTGAGTAATGTTTTTAAACATCCGCTGTAAATGCCATTTTGAATAACCGGCTTTAGCGGCCACGTTATCGAGAAATAGCGGTTGATCTAAATGCGTGTCGATCCAATATAGTAAATCGCGGATAATATTGTTTTGATCCATAGAAGTACCTGGTTTAAATAATCATCTATAAATAGTATAAAGACTTTATAATAAACATCCATTTAATACTAAGTTGCTTTATATAGCTATTTTATTATTTTTATAGACATTAATAATGTAAAAATAATTTTATTATTAAATGAGTATTAAGGAAAATTAATATCATGCGGAATTTATCAAAAATACTATCTATTTTAATAATATTTTGTCTACCAAATACAATATTTGCAGAAGAAATCGGTGCTGTTGATACTGTATTTAAATTCTTTGGTCCTGATAATAAAATTGTTATTGAAGCATTTGACGATCCTGATATTAACAATATAACTTGTTATCTGAGTCGAGCAAAAACAGGCGGTATTAAAGGAGGTCTTGGTCTGGCAGAAGATACTGCTGATTCGGCCATTTCTTGTCAACAAGTTGGGCCAATAATTATAGATGACAAAATTAAGTTAAATAATAAAAAGGGGCAGGTTGTTTTCCAAAAACGGACTTCATTGATTTTCAAAAAACTACAAGTAGTACGTTTTTACGATAAGCAACGGAATGCACTTATTTATTTAACTTATTCAGACAAAATAATTGATGGCTCGCCTAAAAATGCGATTAGTGCCGTGCCAATTATGCCATGGCATTAATATATATTAAAACCCCGATTTAAATAAAAGGGGTTTAATATTCTATATTTATTCTTCAATATCACCACAGAAACGATAACCTTCACCATGGATGGTGGCAATTATTTCAGGTGTATCGGCTATCGACTCAAAGTGCTTACGAATACGGCGGATAGTCACATCAACAGTTCTATCGTGAGGCTTTAATTCACGTCCGGTCATTTTTTTCAATAGTTCTGCACGTGTTTGAATTTTACCTGGATTTTCACAAAAATGTAACATAGCTCTGAATTCACTACGTGGTAATTTATATTGATCACCAATCGGGCTGATTAAAGAGCGACTATTAATATCCAGTTCCCAGCTATTAAATTTATAACTCTCAACCTGGCGACGTTCACCACTAATTTGGCAAAGATTCATTGTGCGTGAAAGTAAATTTCTGGCACGAATTGTTAATTCACGAGGATTGAAAGGCTTAGTTATATAGTCATCAGCGCCAATTTCTAATCCTAATATCTTATCAACTTCATTATCACGCCCAGTAAGAAACATCAGCGCGACATGAGCTTGTTCACGTAATTCGCGTGCAAGAAGCAGACCATTTTTGCCTGGCAAATTAATATCCATAATGACCAGATTAATATCATTATCAGATAAAATATTGTGCATTTCGGCACCATCAGTAGCTTCATGTACAATATAGCCTTCTGCTTCGAAAATGCTTTTTAAGGTATTGCGTGTGACAATCTCGTCTTCAACAATCAAAATATGTGGGGTTTGCATATGTGCTACCTAACTCTCTACAATATAAATTACCAGATTTACACACTAATGTTTCAAGAGCATGCTTTCTCTAATTTCGTTTTATAATACTAATGAAAGCTTAGCGAATATCATTAAAGTTCATATAAATTTTTTGTAACAAAAAAACAATTATGCCGAACCTAAAAGAAATTTACTAAACAATTCTTTTCTCTTTTTATGTTAACAGCAATATAACAGCTAAAAGGCTATTTACCACCTAAAAAAATGACTTTTGTTGATACACGTCAAAATCGAAATAAAGCTATTATAAAGATTATTTCTTAAATTATATGATTTTTTGTGTCATAAAATATTGTATTTATATTAAAATAGGCGCTAATGTAATTTATATGAAAGATATAAACGCTAAGCCTTATATTATTATTTATCTGTTAGCATACAAGCATTCGTGTCTGTAACTAGATAAAAATTCTTATTTATTCGGTTATGGATGTTTTTTTATCTACTTAAAGTGAAATGTATTTTGTACGTAAAGTTACTTAGCAAAGAAATAAATATGTTTAATTAGTTTTAGTAATTAAAGAACAAATTATTTGACTTTGCATTAAAATTGCTTTAACCAGTATATAGCTAAACATTTTTTAATAAAAAAGTTAGGACTGTGATGCGTAAAGCCAGCTTCAATACCAGCATTATTACCACTACCGTAACCATTGGTTATGGGGCGGGCTGACGCATAACTAAAATCGAAATCAAACAGAAAGCCCGCATCCAAGCAAATGATGCGGGTTTTTTTTTAACCCAATTTCAGAAGGAAAAAACCAGTGCGTGTGCTCAAATTTGGTGGAACGTCGGTTGCCAATGATAATAAAATGCTTAACGTTGCAAATATTGTTGCGGATAAATTTACAGCAGGACCGGTGGCGCTAGTTTTGTCAGCACCAGCTAAGATCACAGACTATCTTGTTGCTATGATCGATGCAGCGACGTCGGGCGCTGATATTACTCCACATATCAAAGGCGCTAATGAAATCTTTTCTACTTTGATCTCCGGTTTACAGGAAAAGCAAGCTGATTTTGCCTATGAAAATATCAGGCAAATGATTGACAATGAGTTTATTCAAATTCAGCAAATATTACAGGGTATTGCGCTATTGGGATTGGGACAATGTCCAGCAAGTCTTCAGGCCGGATTAATATGTCGTGGCGAAAAAATTTCGATTACGATTATGGCATCTCTACTGCGTGCGCGTGGTTACCGAATAACAATTATTGATCCAGTAAAAAATTTATTCGCACAAGGATCTTATCTCGACGCGACAGTCGATATTCGTGAATCCAGCCAACGTATTAGCGCATTGAATATACCTAAAGATAATCTTATTTTGATGGCAGGTTTTACTGCCGGTAATTGGCAAAATGAACCGGTAATATTAGGGCGTAATGGCTCAGATTACTCAGCCGCGGTTTTAGCTGCCTGCTTACAGGCGGATTATTGTGAAATTTGGACTGATGTTGACGGTGTTTATACTTGTGATCCTCGTATCGTGCCAGAGACTCAGTTGCTAACAGAAATATCTTATCAAGAAGCTATGGAGCTTTCCTATTTTGGAGCTAAAGTTCTTCATCCGCGAACAGTTGCTCCGATTGCCCAATTTCAGATCCCTTGTTTAATTAAAAATGCCTCCGCGCCTAATCGTAACGGCACTTTAATTGGTAATATAGAAAATAGTGCATGTATGCCAATTAAAGGGATCACTAGCCTAAAAAATATGGCGATGATTAATGTCTCAGGGCCTGGTATGAAGGGCATGGTAGGTATGGCCGCTCGTATCTTTTCTGCAATGTCCCATAAGAGAATTTCCATTGTGTTAATCACGCAATCCTCTTCTGAGTACAGTATTAGTTTTTGTGTGCATCAGGATCAGTTATCACAGGCATATCAGGCATTGAATGCAGAGTTTTATTTGGAATTAAAAGAAGGTTTGCTTGGAACATTGGATATCATCGAGCAGCTAGCGATTATCTCAGTCGTGGGTGATGGTATGCGAACTTGCAAAGGAGTATCGGCTCGTTTTTTTTCTGCTTTGGCACGTGGCAATATTAATATTGTCGCTATTGCACAAGGTTCTTCTGAGCGCTCAATTTCTGCCGTGATTGATAATAGTATGACTACTATCGCGGTGCAGTTATGTCACCAAATGTTGTTTAATACCGATCAAATTATCAATGTTTTTATTGTTGGTGTTGGTGGCGTTGGCAGTGCTTTACTTGAACAAATTTACCGGCAACAAAATTGGTTAAAAAAGAAACATATTGATCTGCGAGTTTGTGCAATTGCTAATTCGCGGCTGATGGTAACGGATATTAAAGGATTAACACTGGATAATTGGCAACTAGCATTATCACAATCTAAACGATCTTTTAGTTTAAATGATTTATGCCAACTACAAGATAAACATTGTTTTTTCAATCCAGTTATCGTTGATTGTACCGCAGCTCAGCAAATAGCTAAGCACTATGCTTTTTTGCTCAAGGCAGGATTTAGTGTTGTTACGCCAAATAAAAAAGCTAATACCGCTAGTATGGATTACTATCGCCAGATCCGATTAGTTGCTGAGCAATCAAAGCGTAAATTTCTGTATGAAGCGAATGTTGGTGCAGGGTTACCTGTCATTGAAAATTTGCAGAATTTACTCAATGCCGGGGATGAACTGCTAGCGTTTAGCGGTATTCTATCTGGCTCACTTTCCTATATTTTTGGTTTACTTGATGAAGGAATGTCTTTATCGCAGGCGACGCGGTTAGCTAAAGAAAAAGGTTTTACTGAACCGGATCCGCGTGATGATCTTTCTGGTATGGATGTTGCGCGTAAGTTGCTGATCCTGGCGCGTGAAGCCGGTTACTGTCTTGAGCTTAGTGATATTGAAATTGAACCTATCTTGCCTATCTCTTTTGATGTTAGTGGTGATGTTAACCATTTTCTTCAACGGTTAACCCAATTAGATCAAGATTTTAAAATAAGGGTTGCCCAAGCAGCGGCTCAGGGAAAAGTTCTTCGTTATGTCGGGTTAATTAAAGACGGTTGTTGTCAGGTAAAAATGGTAGCCGTCGATGAACATAATCCACTTTATAAAGTTCAGGATGGTGAAAATGCTTTAGCATTTTATACCCGCTATTATCAGCCCATTCCATTAGTATTAAGGGGTTACGGTGCGGGTAATGAAGTTACGGCAGCAGGAGTATTTGCCGATATATTACGGGCCCTAACAAGGAAAATAGGAGCATAAAATGGTTAAAGTTTATGCACCCGCATCGATAGGTAATGTCAGTGTTGGGTTTGATGTATTAGGTGCGGCTATCTCTCCGATTGATAATCAGCAATTAGGTGACTGTGTCTCAGTCATGAAGGCGGATAAATTTAATTTGAAAAATAGTGGTGCTTTTGTTGGCAAATTGCCCCAGCAGCAACAGCAAAATATCGTTTACCAGGCCTGGCAACTGTTTTGTCAAGAATTGGGCCAATCTCTTAATGTTGAAATGACATTGGAAAAGAATATGCCAATTGGTTCTGGATTAGGCTCTAGTGCCTGCTCAGTGGTAGCCGCCCTGATGGCATTAAATGAGTATGCCGGTCGTCCTTTTGATAAAAATAGTTTGTTATTAATGATGGGGCAATTGGAAGGCCTTGTTGCTGGTAGTATTCATTATGATAATGTTGCGCCTTGCTACTTGGGCGGTATGCAGCTTATCGTCGAACAGAATAATATGATCAGCCAGGCAATCCCAACTTTTGCTGACTGGATTTGGGTGATGGCTTATCCTGGTATCAAGGTTGCGACAGCAGAAGCTAGGGCTATTTTGCCAACGCATTATCAACGGCAGGATACAATTAACCATGGCCGATTATTAGCTGGTTTTATTCATGCTTGTCATACTCAGCAAACTGATTTAGCGATCGATATGTTGCAAGATGTGATTGCTGAGCCTTATCGCGCTCAAATATTGCCCGGTTTTATATCCGCCCGCGAAAAGGTAAAAAATCTCGGCGCAGTCGCTTGTGGCATCTCTGGCTCAGGGCCGACATTATTTGCAATTTGTTATGAAAGAAAGACAGCAGAAAAAGTAATGCAATGGTTGACACAATATTACCTACAAAATAGGGCAGGTTTTGTGCATATCTGTCGTTTAGATCAAGTTGGTGCAAGAGTGATAGGCTAAAAATGAGATTATATAATTTAAAAAATCAAAATGAGCAGGTTAGTTTTGTACAGGCAGTTAAACAGGGGCTTGGTCAGCAGCAGGGCCTTTTTTTCCCGCTTAATTTACCAAAACTAAGTGCTGAGCAGCTAACTAAATGGTTACAGTACGATTTTATCACTCGTAGTAGCCATATTTTATCCGCCTATATTGGTGATGAAATGCCGTTTGAACAAGTGACAGAAAGAGTCAAAAAGGCATTTAATTTTCCGGTAATGGTTAGGCCAATAGAAGAAAATATCGCCAGCTTGGAGTTGTATCATGGCCCAACCTTAGCATTCAAAGATTTTGGTGGGCGGTTTATGGCACAAATATTGGCACAAATTGCCAGTAATGAACCTATGACTATTTTAACTGCGACTTCAGGTGATACTGGCGCAGCCGTTGCCCATGCTTTTTATGGTCTCAATAATGTTCAGGTAATTATTCTCTATCCGGAAAACAAGACCACTACTTTACAGGAGAAGCTATTTTGTACACTAGGGAAAAATATCCACACTATTGCTATCAATGGTGACTTTGATGATTGCCAAACATTAGTAAAACAAGCATTTGATGATGAAGAATTAAAACGGCTAGTATGCCTAACCTCTGCTAATTCGATTAATATTAGCCGTTTATTGGCACAAATTTGTTATTATTTTGAGGCGGTTGCCCAGCTACCGGTTGAAAAACGCCAGCATTTGGTTATTTCGGTACCCAGTGGTAATTTTGGTAATTTAACCGCCGGCTTATTAGCCAAAGCAATGGGGCTGCCAGTAAAACGTTTTATTGCCGCCACTAATGTTAATGATACCGTTCCACGTTATCTTTCTCAGGGGCAATGGTTGCCACATCAGACAATAGCGACCCTGTCAAATGCCATGGATGTTAGTCGACCAAATAATTGGCCCAGGATAGAGGCGCTTTTCCAGCGCCAAAAATGGGAGCTTGATCAGCTTAGTTATGGCGTTGTTGATGATAAAGCGACCGTAAAAACCGTTCAACAACTGGCGAGTAAAGGTTATATTTCTGAGCCGCATGGCGCAGTTGCTTATCGTATTTTATGTGATCAACTGCAAGATGATGAATACGGACTGTTTTTAAGTATCGCTCACCCAGCAAAATTTAAACAGAGTGTAGAGCGTATTCTTGCTAAATCATTACCATTACCAACCGCTTTAGCAAAACGGGCTAAATTACCACTACTTTCCCATCAACTACCCGCTGATTTTGCTTTATTACGTAATTTTTTGCTCCAGCATGCGGTTAGATAACAATGAGCTAAAATGGAAGCGCTAGCTTCCATTGTTAACTCTGTTGAGATCGTTTAAACACTAGTACATTATCTTTAGAAGCAGAGTCATCAAATTGGTAACCGGCTAAATTAAATTCAGTCAGTTGCTCAATATTTTTTACTTGATTTTGAATAATAAAGCGACTCATTAGCCCACGGGCTTTTTTAGCATAAAAACTAATAACTTTATATTTGCCCTGTTTTTCATCTAGAAAAATAGGTTTAACAATATAAGCATCCAGTTTTTTGCTATTAATGGCTTTAAAATATTCATCTGATGCTAAGTTAATTAGAATATTATCACCTTGATTATTTAGGGCTTGATTAAGATTTTCAGTAATAATATCACCCCAAAAAGCATAAAGATCTTTTCCTTGTTTATTATTTAGTTTAGTTCCCATTTCTAATCGGTAAGGTTGCATCAGATCAAGTGGACGTAATACACCATATAAACCGGATAGAATCCGAAGATGTTTTTGGGCAAAAGTAAAATCTTTTGGCGTAAAACTTTCCGCTTGCAGGCCGGTATAAACGTCACCTTTAAAAGCCAAGATCGCCGCTCGGGCATTTTCTAAGGTAGAATTAGCCTGCCACTGTCCAAAACGTGCGGCATTTAAACCGGCTAATTTGTCACTAATATGCATTAAACTGGCAATTTCCGCCGGTGTAAGTTGACGGCAGATCTTAATCAATTGCTCTGCCTGTGATAACAGGGTTGGTTGGCTATATTCTGTTGTAGCCAGCGGACTATCATAATCAAGTGTTTTGGCTGGTGAAATCGTGATAAGCATAATTAATATCCAGTAAAATTCAAAAATAAGTGACTTCATCAAAATGATAAATTGCTATCATTGCGGTTATTTGTAGCATTTAACGTCAATTATTGCTATTCAAACGACAGTAGGCTGTGAAAAATGGCGGGCTAAATTTGTTATCAACAACAATGGTTGGTGCACTTATTTGTTGTAATATCAATGCATGATATTATCAAAACCAGATAGGATTATGAGTCTTGGCTTCATCTCAATAACGACGGGATTAAAAAATGAGCGATAAATTAACCTCTTTACGTAAAATAACGACGGTTGTGGCAGATACAGGGGATATTAGCGCAATAAAGCTTTATAAACCTGAAGATGCAACAACTAACCCCTCTTTGATCCTTAATGCGGCTCAGATCCAAGAATATCAGCCACTTATTAATGAAGCTATCAAATGGGCACGTGAGCAAAGTAATTCTCGCGAGCAACAAATCATTGATGCATGCGATAAATTGGCAGTTAATGTTGGGTTAGAAATCTTACAATTAATTCCAGGAAGAATTTCAACCGAAGTTGATGCACGTCTTTCCTATGATAGCGATGCATGCATTAAAAAAGCGCGCCGCATTATTGAACTTTATAATAGTGCAGGCATTAAAAATGATCGTATTTTGATAAAGTTGGCTTCAACCTGGCAAGGGATCCGGGCAGCAGAACAGTTAGAAAAAGAGGGTATCAACTGTAATTTAACGCTATTATTCTCTTTTGCTCAGGCACGCGCTTGTGCTGAAGCCGGCGTTTATCTGATTTCACCTTTTGTTGGTCGTATTCTTGATTGGTATAAAGCCAATACTGATACAAAAGAGTATGCCCCACAAGAAGATCCTGGCGTTATTTCTGTTACACAAATTTACAATTACTATAAACAACATGGTTATAAAACGGTGGTGATGGGGGCCAGTTTCCGTAATAGTGGTGAAATTTTGCAACTGGCAGGCTGTGATCGTTTAACGATTGCACCGGCATTACTCAAAGAGCTTTCTGAGTCACAAGGTGAAGTTGTTCGCCAATTGACATCCAATGGTCAAACTCAGTCACCACCTCAACCAATGACGGAAGCCGAATTCTATTGGCAACATCATGCTGATGCTATGGCGACCGACAAATTGGCTGAGGGTATTCGTAAATTTGCTATCGATCAGGAAAAGTTGGAAAAAATGGTTGCACAGCAACTGTAATTAATATTTCTCTGTTATAAGTAAAAGCCTAGTGGATTATCTTACTAGGCTTTTGGCTTTTATTTGTTGGTCTAAGGGTGCTTAAGGGAATAATATTATTTATCTTTGTGTTGCTACAGCAAAAGTTGAATAGATTTAGTATTAAACATCTTGTTTTCAATATTGAATTTGAGAATCTCATGGATAAATTACGGATAGGTTTGGTTTCTGTTTCAGATCGGGCAGCGAAGGGAATTTATCAAGATCAGGGGATCCCTACCCTTGAAAAATGGCTTTCAAACGCCCTTAAAACCCCTTTTACCATTGAGTCACGTTTGATCCCTGATGAGCAAAAAATTATTGAACTCACACTTTGTGAGCTAGTTGATGATCTAGCTTGTCATTTAATTTTAACAACCGGTGGCACAGGGCCAGCGCTGCGTGATGTAACACCGGATGCGACACTGGCGATTGCTGATCGGCACATGCCGGGTTTTGGTGAACAAATGCGGCAAATTAGTTTGCATTTTGTCCCAACGGCGATCCTTTCGCGTCAAGTTGGCGTGATCCGTAAGCAAACATTGATTTTGAATTTACCTGGCCAACCAAAATCTATTACAGAAACATTAGCCGGTTTAAAAGATCAACAGGGAAGCGAAATTGTTGCTGGAATTTTTGCTAGCGTACCTTACTGTATCCAGTTATTAGAAGGCCCCTATGTTGAAACCGATCCCAACGTTATCAAAGCATTTAGACCTAAATCAGTCATGCGCTAGCATGGATCAACCGGAGGGTTTTTGACATTAGAGAATAATATTAGTCATGATTAAAACAACAGTTAATTGCGTTGCCATCAAATAGTGTCAATTTTTAAATACAAAATTTCTTCATTGCTGTGACAGTTATGGTTGCTATTGCTTAGGCGGTATTTTCGGCTTTATTTACACTATCGAAACGCAAAAGATCCGGCCAGATTAACATCAATTCACGCGGGCTAAAATTTTTCCGATATTTAATCGCTTCACTGACAGTTTGGCAGTCATAAGCACTAATATAAGCCATGGCGCGCACTTTTTGTGCCACACTGGCGAGTGCCGTTGCAACTGCTTTTATAGGGTTACATTTTTGTCAATAATATATTTATAGTGAATTTGTTTATCATTGTGCGGTGTTGTTGAAATTTAATTAATAATAATTGAAACCAGAGTTATAAATTTTCTTTTATTATAAACTGAGTAAATCTATAGTCAGATATAGTTAAATAATGAAAAGTAATCGAAAGGTTTTATTTATAAATAATTTCAAAAATGAGTGAGTTATGTTTAATTTCTTATTGAAAACAACAAAAATAATATTGCATTAAAGATTTTAATTATAATTAATTACATTGTTTTTACTTTTTGTAAGTTATTTTTTAATATAGTTAATGTTAAACCATTTCGTTAAATCATTAAATCATTAAATCATTAAATCATTAAATCATTAAATCATTAAATCATCAGATAATTAAACAATTAAACAATTAAACAATTAACTTGTTAAATATTAACTCTTTTTAATTTAACTTAAGTGATTTAGTTAGCTATATTTGATTAATTCTAATTTCTTTTCTATGTTAACTTCAAAATTAAACAAAGATAAATATCAGAAGTTATTTATCTTAATTTAGTAATGTTTAAAATTATTATATATCAGCATATATTTAGCACGAATATTTTCCTTAAATAAAATTAAAGTATATTAATGTTTTTTTGTGGTATTTTTGATTGAGTATTAATTTATTTAATAAATTTTAATGTTAAATGTCATTAATAAATAATTAGACAATAATGTTATTTTATTTAACCAATTATTATATTTAATAAAAAAATGTAAATCATAATTTGTTTTCATTAAAGCTAAAAATGACTAGTTATAATATGGCATATCTATTTTTGCCATCTATTTAGGTATATATGAATAATTCACCCGTAATTAAATTAATACAAATAATGGGGGATAGAATGATAATCTGAGATAATTTTAAGCATTTGTAAAAATTTAAGTTTTTGTTATAACACGTTCTGAAGATAGCATTTTTTGTTAATAAATGCTTAAGAGGAAATGTTTATGAAAAAAAATAATATGAAAAAAGTAATATATTCAGCAACTATCATATCGATTTTACTTAATGCTGAATTTGCTTTAGCAAATGATAATATTGTTAAAGCTTTTAATGGAGCAGAATTCCATTTGACAGGTAATTATTATCATTCTAACACAACAGATATTATTCAAAAGAAAACACCCGTTCTCTCATTTGAAGGTCTATCTAAAGAAGGTGGAAAACAAATAGTTAACGGTTACAAGCAAGTTTTTAAAAGTGATGTGATGGGCGATTACATCAAACTGCAACTTGGTTTAGTAAAAAAACAAATATTAGAAAATGATCAACTTACTATTCTTAAAAATATTGATGTTATAAAAAAACAATTTCCTGAATTAATTAGTTTTTGGCAAGGACTGGCAGCAGCAACAAATCATACTTTAGACGAAATTTATTTGGTTGCCTGGGCTGAAGAGGGATTATTTGCTAAGGAAATTCAAAAAGAGACAGGTAATGCTGTAAAGAAAATGGCTGAGATGAAGAATAATAGTTCCGCATGTACCGCGATAGGATGGTCAAATGGTATTTTAGGTCAAACCCAGGATATGAATGTAGCATATTCTGGTTGGGGCGCTATTTGGCAAAGCCCAGACTTAATTGTGCATGCACCAACGCCCTTCTTTACCTCAATTGCAATGGGGAAAAAACTAGCTACTACAACAAATATTATTGAAGGCTTACGTCAAGGTAGTGGTAAAAATGGTGTACCTATTAGTGCGGTTATTATGGCAATGGTTGCCAAAAATGATAATGTCTATAAAATCCCTGCTATTTTCTCTGATTTGAAAACCAACGGCGCATATTCACCAAGCTTTGTCGATTTAAATAACCAAATTATTACCATAGAAATAACAGATAAAGGTAATAAAGTAATTGATGGTACACAGAAAGGCTTTATTGTTCATACCAATCATCCGATTGGTGAAGAAAAATGGATGGTGCAAAAATATGCTCAAGGTAATTGACGGTTGTTTGATAATTTATCTGCAAATACATTATGGAGGCTTAATACGGCTAAATTACGTGCTATATATAGCCCAGAAAAAAGTATTGATGCATTAAAAGATTTATTTCGTTCTAAACCTGTTTTAATGCAGGGCTATAAGGGAAACACTTTTGTTACCACAAATGCCATAATACATGATCTAAGAGCTGGATGTACCTATGGCACTACTTGGTCGCCAAAACTCCAAGAGTTTACTAAAGTTTGCTTTGAAGTAAATAGTAAATAAAAATTTAGTTTAACTATCTTAGTATATTAATTTTACAATTCATTATTCCTGAATATTAAAAATACTCAGGAATCTTCTTAATTTAATAAGATATGCTAGTACATTGCATATTATGATAGTTATCTAAATAAAATCACCTTTAACCAGCAGTTAACAAAGCAGCGCAGCATAAACTGCTTTATTAATATCTCTGGATGCTATTTAAGAATTATGACCAATAGGCAATATGGTACGGCCAAATTGTTCATTAATGACTTCTGCCATAGCAAGGTAAAAAGCGCTGGCGCCACAGATAATACCTTCAAAACCGGCAATAGTAAGTATGGTTTTGTTTTCATACAGATTACCGATCGCTAACAGCGCAAAAAGTACGGTTAGACTAGCAAAAACAAATTGTAGTGCGCGATTAGCTTTTAATGTACCAACAAACATAAACAAGGTAAAGATAACCCAAAGTGCCAGGTATACCGCGAGAAAATCTGCTGATGTTGCTTGTACGGATGCTATATTAGGTAGCATCAGTAAGCCAACTAAACTTAGCCAAAACAGACCATATGATAAAAATGCAGTTGCGGCAAAGGTATTTCCTTTTTTATATTCAAAAATACCGGCAATAATCTGAGCAATACCACCATAGAAGATCCCCATACTCAGTATCACTGAAGTTAATGGAAAAAATCCTGCATTGTGAATATTTAATAAAATGGTTGTCATACCAAAACCCATCAAACCTAATGGGCCCGGATTGGCAATATTATTAGCACTCATACATTCCTCTAAATGTCATAAAATATATAATATTCAATAGGATACAAATTAATATATGCTATTGGGTCTTACGAAAAGCAAGTATAATAGGTAGTGTTTGCATCAAAACAAAGAATAAAATGACTTTTTATTTAAAAATAATTTTTTACTTTCCCCTTGATGAATATTTTTATGTCCCCATTTTAATGAAAAGCGTAGTTACCAATGGTCAATCTATCAACCTGTCACAAGGTGTCTCGTTAGGTAGATTTTTTTTGAGGTCAGGGAAAAAATCCCTTGAAAAAAAATTTAATGAACCTCATATAGGTTGGTAACTAGATTGGTTAAGAATTCCCTTTGGAGGCTGTTTAGATGGGTAAAATTATCGGGATTGACCTGGGTACAACTAACTCTTGTGTAGCTATTATGGATGGCGCAAGTGCGCGAGTATTGGAAAACAGTGAGGGTGACCGTACCACACCTTCTATTATTGCTTACACGCAAGATGGTGAAATTCTTGTCGGTCAGCCGGCAAAACGGCAGGCAGTGACAAATCCTCAAAATACACTTTTTGCTATTAAGCGTCTGATTGGACGTCGCTTTGAAGATGAAGAAGTTCAACGTGACGTTTCTATTATGCCTTATAAAATCATTGCCGCAGATAATGGTGATGCTTGGTTGGATGTTAAGGGGCAAAAAATGGCTCCTCCTCAGGTTTCCGCTGAGGTGCTGAAAAAAATGAAAAAAACGGCGGAAGATTATCTGGGTGAGCCCGTTACTGAAGCTGTTATTACTGTACCAGCTTATTTTAATGATGCTCAGCGTCAGGCAACTAAAGATGCCGGTCGTATTGCTGGTTTAGATGTAAAACGTATTATTAACGAACCAACGGCAGCGGCGCTTGCTTATGGTTTAGATCGTGAAGTAGGTAACCGTACCATTGCGGTATATGACTTAGGTGGTGGTACCTTTGATATTTCAATTATTGAAATTGATGAAGTCGATGGTGAAAAAACCTATGAAGTGCTGGCAACTAATGGTGATACTCACTTAGGTGGTGAAGACTTTGATAATCGTCTGATCAATTATTTGGTCGATGAATTTAAGAAAGAGCAAGGTTTTGACCTACGCAATGATCCGTTAGCAATGCAACGCTTAAAAGAAGCTGCAGAGAAAGCTAAAATTGAACTCTCTTCTGCCCAGCAGACCGATGTCAATCTGCCTTACATTACTGCAGATGCCAGCGGTCCTAAGCATATGAATATTAAGGTGACGCGAGCGAAACTTGAATCACTGGTTGAAGATTTGGTTAAACGCTCAATGGAGCCGCTGAAAGTTGCACTGCAAGATGCGGGCTTAAATGTTAATGATATAAACGATGTCATTCTGGTTGGTGGTCAGACGCGCATGCCAATGGTACAAAAAGCGGTTGCTGACTTCTTCGGAAAAGAACCTCGTAAAGACGTTAACCCTGATGAAGCGGTTGCTATTGGTGCGGCGGTACAAGGTGGTGTGTTAGCTGGTGATGTTAAAGATGTCTTGTTACTTGATGTAACTCCACTATCTTTAGGTATTGAAACGATGGGTGGTGTAATGACAACGTTAATTGCCAAGAATACCACTATTCCGACTAAACATAGTCAGGTGTTTTCAACAGCAGAAGATAACCAGTCGGCAGTAACCATTCATGTGTTGCAGGGTGAACGTAAACGCTCAAGTGATAACAAATCATTAGGCCAGTTTAATTTGGATGGTATTCAAGCGGCACCACGTGGTATGCCACAAATTGAGGTTACCTTCGATATTGACGCTGATGGTATTTTACATGTGTCAGCCAAAGATAAGAATACTGGCCGCGAGCAGAAGATTACCATTAAAGCATCTTCTGGTTTGAAAGAAGATGAAATCCAAAGAATGGTAAGCGATGCAGAAGCAAATGCGGAAGCAGATCTTAAGTTTGAACAGTTAGTTCAGGTACGTAATCAGGCTGATCAATTAGTTCACGGTACGCGTAAACAAATTGAAGAAGCGGCTGACAAGCTACCTGCTGATGATAAAACTAACATAGAGAAAGCTATTTCTGAGCTGGAAACCGCAGTGAAAGGTGAGGATAAAGCCGTCATTGAAGAGAAAATTCAAGCTTTAGTTCAAGCTTCAGCCAAACTACTCGAGTTAGCTCAACAGCAAGCTCAAGCAGGAGCAACTGATACAGGCGCAGGCGCCCAGCCTAAGCAGGATGATAATGTTGTTGATGCTGAATTTGAAGAAGTCAATGACAAGGATAAAGATAAAAAATAGGGGCCCTTAGCGGGCACAGTAATAGTGTTAGGATTATTTCCTCTGTTACTGAAAACCGAGTACGGGCGTTGGGGGAACTCTACGCCCGTTTCCGTGTGTTAAGGGTAAAATAAATATGGCAAAAAGAGATTATTATCAAGTTTTAGGCGTTACTAAAACGGCTGATGAAAAAGAGATCAAAAAAGCATATAAACGTCTGGCGATGAAGTATCATCCAGATCGTAATCAGGGTGATAAAGAAGCAGAAAGTAAGTTTAAAGAAATTAAAGAAGCTTATGAAATTTTAACTGATGCGCAAAAACGTGCTGCTTATGATCAATATGGACATGCTGCTTTTGAACAAGGTGGCATGGGTGGCGGATTTAGCGGCGGCTTTGCTTCTGGCGCCGATTTTAGTGATATTTTTGGTGATGTATTTGGTGATATTTTTGGTGGTGGCCGGCGTCAGCGATCGGCTCGTGGGGCCGATCTTCAGTACGAAATAACATTAACCTTAGAAGAAGCAGTTCGGGGTGTCAGCAAAGAGATCCGTATTCCGACTTTGGAAAAATGTGATGTTTGTAACGGAAGTGGCGCTAAACCAGGCACCAAACCAGAAACTTGCTCAACTTGTCATGGTGCAGGCCAAGTTCAGATCCGGCAAGGATTTTTTGCAGTTCAGCAAACTTGCCCAACTTGTCATGGTCGTGGTCAAATCATCAAAGAACCTTGCATTAAATGTCATGGCCATGGACGAGTAGAGAAATACAAAACTTTATCGGTAAAAATTCCACCAGGGGTTAATACTGGCGATCGTATCCGCTTAAATGGTGAAGGTGAGGCCGGTGAAAATGGCGCTCCAGCCGGTGATCTCTATGTTCAGGTCAATGTCGCAAGGCATGCTATTTTTGAGCGCGATGGTAATAACTTATATTGCGAAGTACCCATTAATTTTACGATTGCGGCATTGGGCGGTGAAATTGATGTACCAACACTTGATGGCCGGGTGAGTCTCAAAATTCCAGCTGAGACACAAACAGGAAAAATTTTCCGCATGAAAGGAAAAGGTGTTAAGCCTGTTCGTGGTGGTATGACAGGTGATTTGATGTGCCGCATTCTGGTGGAAACTCCGGTTAAACTTAATGATAAACAAAAAGCTTTACTGAAAGAATTTGGTGAATCTTTGAATGGTGAAAGTGGTGGTAAGAATAGCCCTCGTTCAAAGAGTTTCTTAGATAGTGTGAAAAAGTTTTTTGATGATCTGACCAAATAACGGTAGTTAGCTAAATTAACAGAGCATCGATAGTAAGTGATCGATGCTTTTTTTATTAATTGAAAATAGGATTATTTGATTTTTTTAATAGAATAATAATTGATTAATGAGATATCTTATAACAGTGGCTAATTTATTGTGTTTTATTTATTAATTTGAATTATTTTATTGCTTTTATCTATACAAATTAAATTTAAAAAGTTTAATTATGAAGATAAATTTTGCCTGTTTTATATAAATTTTCTGCTTTAATTTTTTTATAAAAATAAATTAAGATTAATTTCGATACGTTAAACGTGAGCTTAACAGAATTTTCTATACAATTTAGTTTTATTTTTAATTAATTTATTAGATAGGAAATAGTTATGGCAGAATCGTTAGCGCTAAGAATAAAAAACTCATTTTCTTTTAACAAACCAGTTATCACTGAACAAAATTGCCAGCAATATTTTAAAAAGGAATTGCTTAACTGTCTAAAATTTATCGCAAATAATAGTAAAGGAAATATTAAAATTAGCGAGACATTCAAGATAGCAGCTGGAAAGTATTGTTCATTTTCCACTGAAGGATTAGAGACAATTTTAACTCGTAAATATACTTGGCATGGTGTAGAGAAAATAAATAAAGTTAACTTACAAAAGTTTGGTTGCTCTCTTTTCGATTGTATTAAAGAGATAAAAAATTCAGATAAGTTAGATAATATACGATTACAAATAGGTGGAAATATTATAGATGCAATTGGATTAGGGGTTTTAAGTAAGAATATAGATTAACAGGATTTTAGTTATGCGAAAGAATGTACCAATAAGATTGATCATATGACAGATGAAGATAAAATAAACAAAGAAATTAGGGAATGTCTTAATAAGTTTATAATTATAAGTCATGTTAATGAATATGCTATGAAAAATAAAACAAAAGCGGCAGAGTTAACATTAGTTGAAAGCAGAACGGAAATAGCAGAAGAAACATTAAAACTATGTCCAGAGGAAGTAGAGAAAAGAAAGGAAATAGAACAAGGTGGAGGGGTTATATTAAATAAAGTGGCAAAACAATCCCAGCAACAAGTAGAAATACCAGATAAATCAGATTTACTACGAGAAAGTAACCCCAGTTTTTGGCAAAAACTGCGCCAAAAAACGACGCAACTTTTGGCAACATCGCGGGATTTTATCAAAACTAAACTCATCAGGCTTTTATTACCTACTTTTTTTAACAGTAAGGTTAACTAATCGTTTTTCAAAGTTAAGTCAGTTTCAAACTGCTAACTAGTCAAATAACGTCTATATTGTTAGTAATTATTCGGTATAACGGTGTTATTTCTGCTAAAAAAAATGATTTTCCGAATTGTAAGTATTAGCGTAAAATTAATTTTGCTAATTAACACTGAGGTTATTGTAATGACAGCAATTATACGACAATTTTTAAAGTTAGAAGCAGCAAGTGGGGTGCTGTTAATTATTGCTGCCGTCTTAGCTTTGATTATGGCTAATACCCCATTGCAAAGTATTTATCAGCAATTTCTTAATATTCCCGTTGCGGTTAAAATCAGTGCATTAAATATTGATAAACCTTTTTTATTATGGATAAACGATGGTTTAATGGCCATTTTCTTTTTGGTTGTTGACCTGGAAGTTAAGCGAGAACTAATAGAGGGCTCGTTAGCTGGTCGTGATAAAGCGATATTCCCAGCTGTTGCTGCGATAGGTGGTATGCTGTTACCTGCTCTGGTATATCTATTTTTTAATGTGAATGATGAAATTGCCCGGCAGGGTTGGGCAATCCCGGCAGCGACCGATATTGCTTTTGCACTTGGTATCATGGCACTATTGGGTAAGCGTGTACCAACAGAGTTAAAAGTATTTTTACCTGCCTTGGCGATTATTGATGATCTTGGGGTGATTATCATTATTGCTTTATTCTATACCAAGTCTGTTTCTATTATGTCATTAGGTTTAGCTACGCTTTCTCTGCTGGTATTATTATGGATGAATTGGCGTAAAGTTGAAAATACCTCTGCTTATTTGGTTGTTGGCATCATCTTATGGGTTTGTATTTTAAAATCGGGTATTCATGCTACATTAGCTGGTGTCATTGTGGGGTTTTTGATACCCCTTAAAGGGAAACAAAATAATTCCCCTTCTGAACAATTAGAACATCTTTTACATCCTTGGGTAGCTTATTTAATTTTACCATTATTTGCTTTTGCTAATGCCGGTTTGCAACTTAGTGGTGTGACATTAGCCAACCTTGCCAGTTCCCTGCCCCTTGGTGTTGCGTTAGGTTTATTAATTGGCAAACCAGCAGGTATTTTTTTATTCAGTTGGCTCGCATTAAAATCAGGCGTCGCAAAATTGCCTGCCAAAATTAATCTTAAACAGATATTTGCAGTTTCAGTGCTATGTGGTATTGGTTTTACTATGTCAATTTTTATTGCTAGTTTAGCATTCGAAGGTTTAGATAATTTTAGTACTTATGCACGACTGGGGATCCTAATTGGTTCGACACTAGCGGCAATTTTAGGATTATTATTATTGAATTCCGCATTACCGAAAAAGCCAATTAGCGAGCAAACGACTAATTAGGTAAGATAAAGTTAATTTTAAGTTATAGTCACGTGAAATAAATAGTGTTTTTGTGCTCGCGCTACAATATTTTTATTTATAGCGCGAGTATCTTGTTTAGGTAAAATAAAATGGATCGCTTATCTTCTGATGTTTAGAAAATAACGTATATAAACAGTTATCGATGGTACAAAAGGTATCGATATGAGAATGTCGCATCTCAATTTTAATCATCTCTATTACTTCTGGCATGTTTGTAAAGAGGGATCCGTTGTTGGCGCCGCTGAAGAACTTTATTTAACGCCTCAGACAATAACAGGTCAGATAAAAGCGTTAGAAGAACGTTTGAATGGTAAATTATTTAAAAGGCAAGGCCGAGGACTGGTCCCTTCAGAACTCGGACAACTGGTTTTTCGTTATGCTGATAAAATGTTTGTGCTAAGCCAGGAAATGTTAGATATTGTTAATTATAGTCGTGAATCGAATTTGTTATTTGATGTCGGTGTCGCTGACGCTTTATCTAAACGGCTGGTAAGCCGCGTCCTTGAAACAGCTATCGTTGAGCATGAGCGGATCCATTTACGTTGTTTTGAATCGACCCATGAGCTTTTATTGGAACAATTGAGTCAACATAAGTTAGACATGATCTTATCTGATTGCCCGGTTGATTCATCACAACAAGAAGGATTATTTTCCGTGAAGCTTGGTGAATGTGGCGTTAGTTTTTTCTGTCGCAAACCAATACCGGAAAAACCTTTTCCGCTTTGTTTAGAAGAGCGGCGATTATTGATCCCTGGTCGACGTTCTATGTTAGGTCGTCATCTACTTTCTTGGATCCAGAATAATAAATTGCAGGTAGAAATTTTGGGTGAATTTGATGATGCTGCGTTGATGAAAGCATTTGGCATGTATCATAACGCAATATTTGTCGCACCATCATTATACGCTAATGAAATTTTTTCAGATAATGAAGTGGTTGAAATTGGTCATATGGATAAAGTGAAAGAAGAATATTATGTTATTTTTGCTGAACGTATGATCCAGCATCCAGCAGTGCAACGTGTATGTAATAAAGATTTTTCTGGTTTATTTGATCAAACCTTTTATAAACCATAATAATCATTTTCAATAGTAATGTAATAAAAAAACCGGCTAAAGCCGGTTTTTTAGCAAAATCAAAATAAATTACATTGATTTGATTTGTGCAACTAAGTTTGCTTTATGACGTGCAGCTTTGTTTTTGTGGATCAAGCCTTTGCTAGCATAGCGATCAACAATAGGTTGCATGTCGTTAAATGCTTTTTGTGCTGCTTCTTTATCACCGGTAGCGATAGCGGCATAAACTTTTTTGATAAAAGTACGCACCATAGAACGACGACTAGCATTATGCTGACGGCGTTTCTCTGATTGTATGGCACGTTTCTTAGCTGATTTGATATTAGCCAAGGTCCAACTCCCAAATATTTATTCTATCAAGGACACTCTAAAGGCCGAGGAATATGCCTTTTTAGCCCTCATTTGTCAATGAATTTGTGTAAATAAGCATCGTGTACTGCAATGCAATCTGTTGTGATGACCGATGATTTTATCAGTTTACTGAGTGAGAATACAGTTTTAAATGTGAAAAACGGGATGAAATTGCAGGAAAGTGGGTAAATTAACTATTTTTCTTGCTGACAAACAACAACTTATTATATTTGTTATAAATATTAATCAAATGGTGACTTAACCTTCAAGGTAGTAAGCGGTATAATCCAGCAATTTTTATTATATTGAGCCGATTATGAAGTTAGTACGTGGGATACATAATATTCGCGCATATCATCATGGTTGTGTATTGACTATTGGCAATTTTGATGCTGTTCATCGAGGACATCAGGCATTATTGAAACATTTAAAACAACAGGGTCAGCGTCTCGGACTACTAACGATGGTCATGATTTTTGAACCGCAACCATTGGAATTTTTTTTGGGCGCAAATGCGCCAGCACGTTTAACGCGTTTACGTGATAAGATAAAATACTTTACCGAATATGGCGTTGATTATTTACTGTGTGTTAAATTTAATCCCACATTTGCTTCATTATCACCTCAAGCTTTTGTTTCACAATTACTGGTGGAGAAATTAGGGGTTAAATTTTTGGCGATCGGTGATGATTTTCGCTTTGGCAAAGATAGACAGGGTGATTTTCAATATCTCCGTGCAGCTGGTGAACAATATGGTTTTGAAGTCGCCAATACCGAAAGTTTTTGTGATGCCGGACAGCGTGTTAGCAGTACGGCTGTCAGGCAAGCACTATTAAGTGATAATCTTACCCTTGCTGAGAATCTTATGGGACACCCCTACCGATTAAGCGGTCGAGTGATTTATGGTAGCCAGCTTGGTAGTAAGATCGGTTTTCCAACAGCAAATATACCATTTAAATGTTTAGTTATGCCTGTTAAAGGCGTTTATGTGGTAGAAGTATATGGTTTAGCCGACCACCCATTGCAGGCAGTAGCAAATATTGGTACCCGCCCAACAGTGAATGGGGTAGAACAGCAAATAGAAGTGCATTTGATAGATGTGTGTATGGATATATATGGACGTCATATTGATGTTGTATTGCGTAAAAAATTGCGTAACGAGCAGCGATTTGCTTCTATTGATGAATTAAGACAGCAAATCGGTGAGGATATAATGGCTGCGAGACAATTCTTCCAGTCGTCATAATTAAGATATTTAGCAGAAAATTGGAACTGAGAATCTAAATGAGTGACTATAAAAATACCCTGAATTTACCGGAAACAGGGTTCCCTATGCGTGGTGATCTCGCTAAACGAGAACCACAAATGTTAGCCCGTTGGCATAAAGACGGTTTGTACCAAGCTATTCGCCAGGCCAAAACAGGTAAACAGATGTTTATACTGCATGATGGTCCTCCTTATGCTAACGGTAGTCTTCATATTGGTCACTCAGTTAATAAAATTCTCAAAGATATTATCATTAAATCTAAAGGACTGGCTGGGTTTGATTCGCCCTTTATTCCTGGTTGGGATTGCCACGGTTTGCCAATTGAACATAAGGTTGAACAGATTATCGGTAAACCTGGTGATAAGGTTTCTGCTGCTGAATTTCGTGAACAATGCCGCAAATACGCTAAGGAACAAATTGAAGGTCAAAGAGCTGATTTTATTAGAATGGGCGTGTTTGGTGATTGGGCGCAGCCTTATTTAACCATGGATTTTAATACCGAAGCCAATATTATTCGTGCGTTAGGTAAAGTGATTGAAAATGGCCATTTAGTAAAAGGTGCTAAACCGGTTCATTGGTGTACTGCTTGTGGTTCTTCCTTAGCAGAAGCGGAAGTTGAATATTATGATAAATCATCGCCTTCCATTGATGTACGCTTTAGCGCGGTGGATGCTAAAGCCGTTTATAGTAAATTTGGTGTAGAATCGGCAACTTTGCCGGTTTCAGCCGTGATCTGGACAACAACACCTTGGACATTGCCGGCTAACCGTGCGATTGCGGTTAACTCTGATTTGGAATATCAATTAGTCAAAGTTAATAATGATGAATGTTTAATTTTGGCAAAATCGCTAGTTGAAACGGTAATGCAGCGTATTGCAGCCACAGAGTGGCAAATTATAGCAGAATGTAATGGTGCTGAATTGGAATTACTGCGCTTTCATCACCCGTTTATGAATTTCGATGTACCTGTTATTTTGGGTGATCACGTTACTTTAGATGCGGGTACCGGGCTTGTACATACTGCACCAGGTCATGGCCCTGAGGATTATATTGTTGGACAAAAATATAAACTTGAAATAGCAAATCCTGTCGGCCCAAATGGTTGTTATTTACCTGATACTTATCCTGGTTTAGATGGCGTTTTTGTATTTAAAGCAAATGAGTTAATTATCGAACTTTTAGCGGCCAAAGGCACACTGCTACATAAAGAAATATTACAGCATAGTTATCCTTGTTGTTGGCGGCATAAGACACCCGTTATTTTTCGTGCAACTCCTCAGTGGTTTGTGAGTATGGAAAAAAATGGCTTACGTGAACAATCACTCAAAGAGATCAAAGGTGTTAAATGGATCCCTGAGTGGGGTCAAAGCCGGATTGAATCTATGGTGGCAAATCGCCCAGATTGGTGCATTTCTCGTCAGCGCACTTGGGGTATGCCGATGGCATTATTTGTGCATAAGCAGACAGAGAAATTACATCCACGTACGTTAGAACTGATTGAAGAAGTTGCTAAACTTGTTGAAAAATCAGGTATTCAGGCGTGGTGGGATCTGGATCCCGTTGCCCTATTAGGCAGTGATGCAACTGATTATGTTAAAGTTCCCGATACGCTTGATGTCTGGTTTGATTCTGGTTCTACCCATTATGCCGTTGTCGATGTTCGCCCTGAATTTAAAGGACATTCTGCGGATTTATATTTGGAAGGTTCTGATCAGCATCGTGGTTGGTTTATGTCGTCTCTAATGCTGTCAACGGCGATGAAAGGAAAAGCGCCTTATCGAGAAGTATTAACCCATGGTTTTACGGTTGATGGACAAGGTCGTAAAATGTCAAAATCCTTGGGGAATACGATTAGTCCACAAGATGTCATGAATGATTTAGGCGCTGATATTCTACGGCTATGGGTTGCTTCAACCGATTATACCAGTGAAATCGCTGTTTCAAGTGAGATTTTAAAACGTTCTGCCGATAGCTATCGGCGTATTCGTAATACAGCACGTTTCTTATTAGCCAATTTGAACGGTTTTGATCCGGCTTTACACCAAATTAAACCAGAACAAATGGTTGTATTAGATCGCTGGGCAGTAGGGCGGGCTAAAGCTGCTCAAACGGAAATCATGATGCATTATGCTAATTATGATTTTCATGCAGTTGTTCAGCGGTTAATGCAGTTTTGTTCTGTTGAAATGGGTTCTTTTTATTTAGATATAATAAAAGATCGTCAATATACAGCAAAAAGTGATAGTTTGGCGCGGCGTAGTTGCCAGACAGCCTTATTCCATATCGTAGAGGCATTGGTACGTTGGATTGCGCCGATCCTTTCTTTCACTGCCGATGAAATTTGGCAGCAATTGCCTGGTGAACATGGCAAATATGTCTTTACTGAGGAGTATTATGATGGCTTGTTTGGCCTGGATGATAATGAAACACTCAATGATGAATTTTGGGATGAACTATTAATTATCCGTAGTGAGGTTAATAAAGTTCTTGAACAAGCACGTGCAGATAAGCTTATTCGTAGCTCGTTGGAGGCCGCAGTGACTTTATATGCGGATACCGAACTGGCTGAAATACTTAATCGTTTAGGTGATGAGTTACGTTTTGTATTATTAACCTCACAAGCTAAAGTAATTGATATTACCCAAGCTCCAGTTCACGCACAGAATAGTGAACTGAGTGGATTAAAAATTGCTTTCCAGCAGGCGGAAGGCGATAAATGTCCTCGTTGTTGGCATTATGCAACGGATATTGGTCGGGAGGCGGAGTATGCAGAATTATGCGGCCGCTGTGTTACTAATGTAGCCGGTAACGGTGAAATACGTAAGTTTGCCTAATGAAAAATCCTATTTGCTCTACTGGCTTACGCTGGTTATGGTTAACGGTTGTGATATTAATTGTTGATCTTGGTAGTAAGCAACTCATTTTGAATCATTTTCAATTATATGAGTCGATACCATTAATGCCTTATTTCAATTTGGCTTATGCTCAAAACCCTGGTGCAGCATTTAGTTTTTTAGCTGATAAAGGGGGCTGGCAGCGTTGGTTTTTTGCATTTGTGGCGATTGTCATTTGTGTGGTGCTTATCGTAATGATGTATCGTCAAAGCGTGAACAAAAAATTGAGTAATATTGCTTATGCATTGGTTATTGGTGGAGCATTAGGGAATTTGTGTGATCGCTTAGTCCATGGCTTTGTAGTTGATTTTATTGATTTCTATGTTGGTGACTGGCATTGGCCGACATTTAACATTGCTGATATGGCGATTTGCATTGGTGCGGCACTCATTATTCTCGACAGCTTCATCAATACAGACAAGAAAGTGAGTGCAGCTTAGTTCATCGTTCGTTTACGCTGATCACAGGTTGATTTATTTCTAACAGTAGGTTTTTATTGTCATGTTAACGTTAGTACAAGCAGATAGTGCCGTGTTGCTGCATTTCACGCTGAAACTTGAGGATGGCTCAATTGCTGATTCAACCTATAATCAGGATAAACCGGCACTTTTTCGCCTTGGCGATAAAAGCCTTTCGCTAGCACTGGAAAAACAATTAATGGGTTTAAGTGTTGGTGAGAAAAAAACATTTACCTTAGGCGGAGAGGATGTTTTTGGTAAACCAAACCCAGATATGATCCAATACTTTACGCCAAAAGATTTTATTCAGCTCGGTATGCCTCAAGTTGGTGCCATCATATTATTTACTGTGATAAACGGTAGTGAAATGCCCGGGATGGTAACCGCAGTGACAGAAGAGTCTATCACCGTTGATTTTAATCACCCGTTAGCGGCTCAGGACATCATTTTTGACATTGAAGTGTTGGAAATTGACCCGAAATGGGAGGGCTCAAATGCAAATATTGCTGGCTAACCCTCGAGGTTTCTGTGCCGGTGTTGATCGGGCAATTAGCATTGTTGATCGTGCACTGGCTCTTTATGGTGCTCCGATTTATGTTCGTCACGAAGTCGTCCATAACCGTTATGTGGTTGATAATTTACGTCAACGCGGTGCGATTTTTATTGAACAAATTGCTGAAGTACCTGATGGTGCTATTTTGATCTTTTCTGCTCATGGTGTTTCTCAAGCAATCCGGCGGGAAGCTAAGCAACGTAATCTGACCATGTTATTTGATGCAACTTGCCCATTGGTGACTAAAGTACACATGGAAGTGGCACGTGCTAGTCGTAAAGGTAAAGAAGCGATTTTAATTGGGCATGTTGGCCACCCTGAAGTAGAAGGTACAATGGGACAATATAATAACCCGGCGGGTGGTATGTATCTTGTTGAATCGCCGGAAGATGTTTGGAAGTTACAAGTAAAAGATGAAAATAATCTCTGTTTTATGACGCAGACTACTTTATCGGTAGATGACACAGCTCATGTTATAGATGCACTAAACACGCGTTTTCCAAATATTATCGGACCACGTAAAGATGATATCTGCTATGCCACCACTAATCGTCAAGAAGCGGCGCGAGAGTTGGCCGATAAGGCTGATATTGTATTAGTTGTCGGCTCTAAAAATTCTTCTAATTCCAATCGTCTTGCTGAATTGGCGCAAAGAGCAGGCAAACCTGGTTACCTAATTGACTCTGCTGATGATATTCAAGAACATTGGCTGGAAAATATGCAGATTATTGGTCTTACTGCTGGTGCTTCTGCTCCGGATATTCTTGTTCGCCAGGTTATTGAACGCTTAAAAATTTTAGGAGCTAGTGAAATGGTCGAACTTGCGGGTCATGAAGAAAATATTGTTTTTGAAGTGCCAAAAGAGCTACGGGTTGAGATCAAGCAAATATAATAATTGTTATTTTGGTATTTTATTCAACTAATTTTTAGTACCGCAATTTATTTACTAATTAAGCCAACTCTGATGGCTTTTTTTGTCACTGACGCTTACTAGATCAGTGTTAGCCTTGTCAAACTTAGGATATTTAATCTGTTTTTTAATCAAGAGAGAAAAACATGACTAATTCAGATATGCGAGTTGCCATCGTTGGTGCTGGTGGCCGCATGGGACGTGAACTAATCAAAGCAGTTTCACAACAGGATGGCGTTACTTTAGGGGCAGTGTTAGAAAGAAAAGGCTCAAGCATAGTAGGTACTGATGCTGGTGAATTAGTCGGCATTGGCCGTTTAAATGTTATAATTAGCGATGATCTGATTAATGTTTTAGATAAATTTGATATTTTGATCGATTTTACTCGTCCCGAAGGTACGCAATATTACCTATCTGTTTGTAAAAAATATGCCAAAGCGATGATCATTGGTACTACAAGTTTTAATGAAACTGAACAAAAGTTGATTGAAGAAGCGGCGAAAACAATCCCTATTGTATTGGCGGCAAATTTTAGTGTCGGCGTTAATTTGGTGTTAAAGTTATTAGAAAAAGCAGCAAAAGTGATGGGTCAATATAGTGACATTGAAATTATTGAAGCTCATCACAGGCATAAAGTCGATGCACCCTCAGGAACCGCCTTAGCAATGGGCGATGTTATTGCTAAGACAATGGGTCGTGATTTAAAAAATTGTGCAGTATATGGTCGTCAAGGTATTACGGGTGAAAGAGAAAAGAACAGCATTGGTTTTGCCACGATTAGAGCTGGCGATATTGTTGGGGAGCATACAGCGATTTTTGCTGATATTGGTGAAAGAATTGAGATAACTCATAAAGCATCAAGTCGCATGACGTTTGCAAATGGCGCTGTTAAAGCTTGTTTGTGGTTAAAAGGAAAAAATAGTGGCTTATATAGCATGAAAGATGTATTAAATTTAGAAAATGTTTAGTTTTTTATTAATCTATTTATTTGATAAAGCATAATTAATTTTTAGTTTTTGTTTTATTTATAGATTTATTAAGTGTTTTGTTTGATAACTGTTTTTTTTAATATTTAAAATGAAAATCTTATTGATTTAAGATGTTTTTGGCGCATTCATTATAATGAAATTTAGTTAAAACCTATTTTTGCAATTATCTTGTTATGTAATCGATTATCTTGCTAAGATAATCTATCATTTTACTAGTTACATTGATTTTTCATTATAAATTAGCTAAAAAAATAATTTTTTACTAGACAATCACTCTTCTCATCATTAGAATGCGCGCAATTTGTCAAAAATTTGCTTAAAGTCCATTTTGGCACGAATTTATTGGCTTACGCATGAATAAATATGCTCAATACATGGTTTTTTATTCTTTTGGAGGGTATTTTGATTAAGCCAGCTATATTGGTTCTGGAAGACGGAACCCAGTTTCATGGTCATTCCATTGGGGCTGAAGGAATTGTTGTTGGAGAAGTTGTTTTTAATACATCAATGACTGGATATCAAGAAATTCTCACTGATCCTTCCTACTCCCGCCAAATTGTTACACTTACTTATCCTCATATTGGAAACACGGGCATCAATCCTGATGACGAAGAGTCTGCTATCATTCATGCTCAAGGGCTTGTTATACGTGATTTATCATTAATTTATAGTAACTTTCGCGGAAAAGAAAGCTTATCTGATTATTTAAAGCGCCATAAAACAGTAGCAATTGCTGATATTGATACTCGTAAGCTTACGCGGTTATTAAGGGAAAAAGGCGCACAGAATGGTTGTATTATTACTGGCAATAATTTAGATGCCCATTTGGCATTAGAAAAAATTAAATTATTTGGTGGAATAAAAGGACTGGATTTAGCTAAAGAAGTCACAACTAAAGAGGTTTATACCTGGCAACAGCAGAGTTGGCAGCTGGCAGCCGATGGATTATCGACTATTAAGGCACGGGAGCAACTCCCTTATCATGTTGTTGCTTATGATTTTGGTGTCAAACAAAATATTTTACGCTTACTCGTTGATCGCGGTTGTTATTTGACGGTTGTTCCAGCAACAACCCCTGCTGATGAAGTATTAAAAATGGCACCTGATGGAATATTTCTTTCTAATGGCCCGGGTGATCCAGCCGCTTGTGATTATGCGATCAAAGCCATCAAACAGTTTTTAACGACAGAAATCCCTATTTTTGGTATTTGTTTAGGTCATCAATTACTGGCACTAGCTAGTGGAACCGATACCGTTAAAATGAAATTTGGCCATCATGGTGGTAACCATCCAGTAAAAGATTTAGTTAATAATTGCGTTATGATCACCGCACAAAATCATGGTTTTGCGGTTGATGAAACAACATTATCTGACAAATTGCGAGTTACCCACAAATCACTATTTGATAGCAGCCTACAGGGCATACATCGTACCGATAAACCTGCATTTGGATTTCAAGGACATCCTGAGGCAAGTCCTGGCCCTAAAGATGCAGAACCTCTATTCAATTATTTTATTGAATTGATTATAAAGTATCGTCAAATAAATTTAGCTACTCAAGTTGATTGATCAGGAGCAAAAAATGGCAAAGCGTACAGATATAAAAAGTATCCTGATTTTAGGTGCCGGTCCAATTGTTATAGGCCAAGCTTGTGAATTTGATTACTCAGGTGCACAAGCTTGCAAAGCACTACGTGAAGAGGGTTATCGCGTTATTTTAGTCAATTCCAATCCGGCAACTATTATGACAGATCCCGAACTGGCGGATGCTACTTATATTGAGCCGATTCAGTGGGAAGTGGTACGCAAAATTATTGAAAAAGAGCGGCCTGATGCGATTTTACCTACAATGGGTGGACAAACTGCTTTAAACTTTGCTTTAGAATTAGAGCGTAAAGGCGTATTAAACGAATTTGCTGTTACTATGATTGGCGCAACGGCTGATGCAATTGATAAGGCGGAAGATCGTCAGCGGTTTGATAAAGCAATGAAGAAAATCGGCCTTGAAACTGCTCGTTCAGGAATTGCCCATTCCCTGGAAGAAGCATTAGAAGTGGTAGAGCAAGTAGGCTTCCCCTGTATTATTCGCCCTTCATTTACTATGGGCGGTTCGGGTGGCGGTATTGCTTATAACCGTGAAGAGTTTGAAGACATTTGTCTGACCGGTTTAGATCTTTCACCAACCAATGAATTATTGATAGATGAATCGTTAATTGGTTGGAAAGAGTATGAAATGGAAGTGGTTCGTGATAAAAATGATAATTGTATCATTATCTGTTCTATTGAAAATGTCGATGCGATGGGGATCCATACGGGAGATTCTATTACTGTTGCTCCTGCACAAACATTAACCGATAAAGAATACCAAATTATGCGCAATGCATCGATGGCAGTGTTGCGAGAAATTGGTGTAGAAACAGGTGGTTCAAATGTTCAATTTGCCGTAAATCCTAAAACTGGTCGTTTAATTGTTATTGAAATGAATCCCCGGGTATCACGTTCATCGGCCCTGGCATCTAAAGCAACTGGTTTTCCTATTGCTAAGGTTGCAGCGAAACTTGCGGTAGGTTATACCCTTGATGAATTAATGAATGATATTACCGGCGGGCGCACACCCGCTTCTTTTGAACCTTCTATTGATTATGTCGTGACTAAGATCCCGCGTTTTAACTTTGAAAAATTCCCGGGTAGTAATGATCGTCTGACAACTCAGATGAAATCTGTTGGTGAGGTCATGGCGATTGGGCGAACTTTTCAAGAATCTATGCAAAAAGCATTGCGTGGATTAGAAGTCGCCGCAACGGGTTTTGATCCTAAAGTAGATTTAGATGAATTCGACTCGTTAACCAAAATTCGCCGTGAATTGAAAGACGCTGGAGCTGAACGTATTTGGTATATAGCCGATGCATTCCGCGCAGGTATGTCTGTGGATGGTGTGTTTAATTTAACTAATATCGATCGTTGGTTCTTGGTACAGATTGAAGAACTTGTTCGTTTAGAAGAGAAGGTTACTGAGTTTGGCGTTAATGGATTGTCAGCAGAGTTTTTGCGGCGCTTGAAACGAAAAGGTTTTGCCGATATTCGTTTAGCTAAATTAGTCGGTGTTTCTGAAGCTGAAATCCGTAAATTACGTCATAAATATAAATTGCATCCTGTTTTTAAGCGAGTTGATACTTGTGCGGCAGAATTTGCTACCGATACCGCTTATCTCTATTCCACTTATGAAGATGAATGTGAAGCCAATCCTGACAGTACCCAATCTAAGATTATGGTACTAGGTGGTGGACCAAACCGCATTGGTCAAGGAATTGAATTTGATTATTGCTGTGTTCATGCTGCGTTGGCGTTACGTGAGGACGGTTATCAAACAATAATGGTAAACTGTAATCCTGAAACAGTTTCTACCGATTACGATACTTCTGATCGTCTCTATTTTGAACCAGTGACGTTAGAAGACGTATTAGAAATAGTTAGGATCGAACAACCTGCAGGTGTAATTGTGCAGTATGGTGGCCAGACACCATTAAAATTGGCACTTGCTCTGGAAGAAGCGGGCGTTCCTATTATTGGCACTAGCCCAGATGCGATTGATCGCGCTGAAGATCGTGAGCGGTTTCAACAAGCCGTGACCCGTTTAGGGTTGAAACAGCCAGAAAACGCCACAGTTACCACTATTGAACAGGCTATAGAAAAAGCTCACAGTATTGGTTACCCATTAGTTGTACGTCCCTCTTATGTTTTAGGCGGACGCGCAATGGAGATTGTCTACGATGAAACTGACTTACGTCGGTACTTTCAGACAGCAGTCAGTGTTTCTAATGATGCACCAGTATTGCTCGATCATTTCCTCGATGATGCCATTGAGGTTGATGTCGATGCTATCTGTGATGGGGAAGCCGTTTTAATTGGTGGTATTATGGAGCATATTGAACAGGCTGGTGTTCATTCTGGTGATTCTGCCTGTTCCTTGCCACCTTATACCTTGAGTCAGAATATACAGAATGTCATGCGTAAGCAGGTAAAAAAACTGGCTTTTGAATTACGCGTTCGAGGATTAGTGAATGTTCAATTTGCGGTTAAAAATAATGAAGTTTATTTAATCGAAGTGAATCCGCGTGCTGCGCGTACAGTGCCTTTTGTATCAAAAGCAACAGGAATACCACTGGCAAAAGTGGCCGCTCGCGTCATGGTTGGGCAATCCTTAGCAAAACAGGGTATAACGAAAGAAATTATTCCACCTTATTATTCGGTAAAAGAAGTTGTATTACCATTTAATAAATTCCCTGGGGTTGATCCTATTTTGGGACCAGAAATGCGTTCGACCGGTGAAGTTATGGGTATAGGTCGTACTTTTGCCGAAGCATTTGCTAAAGCCATGTTTGGTTGCTCTTCTACAATGAAAAAATCTGGACGGGCATTACTTTCAGTCAGAGAAAATGATAAAGCCAAAATTGTTGATTTAGCAGCTAAATTAATTGAGCATGGTTTTGACTTAGATGCAACTCATGGTACTGCAATTGTGTTGGGTGAAGCAGGAATTAACCCGCGTTTAGTTAATAAAGTACATGAGGGACGCCCTCATATTCAGGATAGAATAAAAAATGGTGAATATAGTTATATTGTCAATACGACTGCCGGTCGCCGTGCAATAGAAGATTCGAAGCTTATTCGTCGAAGTGCATTACAATATAAAGTAAATTATGACACTACTATTAATGGCGGTTTTGCGACAGCGATTTCCCTCAATGCTGATCCTACGGAGCGGGTTATCTCTGTCCAAGAGATGCATAAAATGATCGGGCGTTAACTTTTATTACTATTTAAAAAATGGCCCTGTTAAATGGGTCATTTTTTATTCTGTGCCAATAAAAGCCGTGATATTTATTTGGCTTTTTTATGTTTCCAATATACAACAAGTGAGCCAATCAATCCGCTAATGAGTAACAGAATAGGTAAGAATATTAAAATATTCATGACAATATTTTCATGGCGTTTAATAAAAGGAATTTGATTAATTGCGTAGCCTAGAGAAACAATGATCCCAATCCATAATAGACCACTAAGCCAATTGAATAATTGAAAGCGACGGTGGCTTAAGGTTGAAAGTCCGGCTAAAACCGGCAATAGTGTGCGAACAAAAGCTAAAAAACGACCGAACAGAAGCGCATATAAGCCTTGGTCGTTAAATAATCGATTTGCACGATCGTGATACTCTTGTGGGATCTGTTTTAACCATTGTTTTATTACATTCGTATCACTAAGCCATCGCCCCTGTAAAAAACCTAACCAACAACCTAGGCTAGCAGCAATAGTTAAAATAATAATTGTCGGAATAAAGGAAAGAACACCTTTGGCAATCAAAGCACCGGAAAGAACAAGTAGTGTATCTCCGGGCAGAAATGCTGCAGGAAGAATACCGTTTTCTAATACAATAATGGTAAAAAGCACCGCATAAATAATCCATAAAGTATCGGGATTAATTAATTTAGCAAAATCATGATGCCAAATTGCCATCACGATTTCATTGAGAACTTGCATAGCTTACCCTGTTAATAACCACCAATGAAGAACCGATATAGTTGTCAGTTTACCTTAAAAAACTGGATTATGTTGGATTTATTCACGCGTTTATTATAAAAGCAGTTGGATAGAAAGTGCCTATCTCAGAGTAAAAATATTAAAGATGGCAAATGTATGTTGCGGCTATCTGTTATTAGAACAAATCAAATTGCTGCAAACTTATTGATAACAGGTAAATAAATAAAAATTTCATCAAATAGTAATGATAATTACTATCAAATGATTTAATGTCTGGTATGATCAGTAAGTTTTTCATAATGTAAGTGTGGAAAATAAAAATTTACTACGAATAGATTAGCTGGCATAAGCTATGATCAGCTAAAAGGATCGCGTTAAATAACAGAAGAGTGATAGCCAACTGATGCGTAAATTGATAGCTTCTATTTTATTGGCAATAAGTTTGATAAATGTAACTTTCGCCGAGACAAATCCGGTAGGTCTGTCTGAGCAGTTTCAGCCTGTTAATATACCTAATCAGCAAGATATATCCATTGCTAATCAAATTCCAACGACTTCGGCCAATGGAGAGCAACTAAGCGAGAAAGATCTTGCCACTGAAAAAAATGTAGCAACACTACAACAGGAACCTAACTTATTAACTGCACAAGGAGGATTTGATCAAGATCTTTCGATTTGGAGTATGTATCAGCATGCTGACGTGATTGTAAAAGCCGTCATGTTAGGATTAATTTTTGCTTCAATTATTACCTGGGCTCTATTTTTTTCAAAAAGCATCGAACTGATTGGAGCATACCGACAGCTTCGAAAAGAACAGCAAAAACTATCTAAAGTAAAATCACTCGATGAAGCGATAGGAATTGCTGCAACATTTAAAAAAAGTAGTATTACTCGAAAATTATATGATGAAGTTGTGGCGGAAAAAACATTATCTGCCGGCAGTCGTGATTTAAATGGAACCAAAGATCGTGCCAGTTTTCGCCTTGAAAGAGCTGTTGCTTCAATTAGTCGTTATATGGGGCGAGGTAATGGTTATTTAGCAACCATAGGGGCAATTTCCCCCTTTATTGGTTTATTTGGAACGGTTTGGGGAATTATGAATAGCTTTATTGGTATAGCTCATTCTCAGACGACTAATTTAGCGGTTGTTGCCCCTGGCATAGCAGAAGCTTTGTTAGCTACGGCAATAGGACTGGTAGCTGCGATACCAGCAGTGGTTATTTATAATTTATTTGCGCGCATGATTAATACCTATCGTGGACAACTGGGTGATGTAGCTGCTCAGGCTACGGTATTGTTAGGTAGAGATTTGGATTTAGCTGATAGTAAAAGAGAAAGGTAAGTACTTATGGCGATCCGTTTGAACGATGATTTAAATGATAATGGTGAAATGCATGAAATTAATGTTACACCATTTATTGATGTAATGTTGGTTTTACTGATTATTTTCATGGTTGCGGCACCTTTAGCAACAGTCGACATTAAAGTTGATTTACCCGCTTCTACGGCTAAACCCCAACCTAGACCGGAAAAACCGTTATTTTTAACAGTGAAAGAGAATGGTCAAATGTATGTTGGAGAGCAAAATGTTTCTCAGGAGCAATTGGCATCAGCTTTGGATCAGATAACTGGTATAAATAAAGAAACCACTATTTTTTTTCAAGCAGATAAAACAGTAAATTATGAAAGAATAATGGATGTAATGAACTTATTACGTAAATCTGGTTACCTTAAAGTGGGATTAGTTGGCATGGAGATGTCACAGAGCACAAAATAGCGTATTGCTAATATTGTCCACTGGGTAATTAAATACCCAGTGTTGATTTATATACGTTAGTAATAAATCAATAGTATAATATATTTTTTATATTCTATAAACATATTAATTGCATGGTTAATAAATTAGATAATTAATAATTTCAAATTTATTTATATTACAAAATAATAAACTATTACTTAGAATAAAAATATTTTAATAAAAAACTTATATTTATTTTTTATATAATTTATAGTTATTAATTTCATTTTTCTTAAACTAATAAGTTAGAAGTAAGCGTTGGTAAGTTTTTTATTCATATAAGTAGTTGACTTCTATTTATAGCATAGATAAAGAGAATGAATGTATTTAAGAAAGTTTAGCTTAATGTACGCTATAATTACCTACAAAAAAATAAGGTAATTTAATTGCCTTGTCAGATAAAAAATAATTTAATAAAAAATACTTGCATAAAAATAGAGTTTAATTATAGAATAATTATGCTAAATATTAGATAATATATTATTAATATTGTAGATAATTACTATTAGAGTAGAATAGTTGTGTTTATAAATCATTTGTACAATTAATATAGTTATGCCTGCAATGGAATTTATATCTAATAACCATAAACCATAGTCATTTTTTAAGCTGGCTATGATTTAAAGCAAGTTTAGAAATTTTAATGGGCTGACTTTTCAATAACTACATACAGCAAAGTATATCAATAATATTTAACTACAGTAATATTAACGTTATCTAGCCAAGATAACGTTTTTTTTAATCTATTTAATATGTTCCATATAGAAGTTGATATATTCAATTATCCATCTTGGTAAATAATAAATTTTTTATTTACTTTTTAATTTATGATTATTATTGATTTTAATGGAATTTTCAGTCGAATATAACTGAAACAGTTAGTATTATAATTTTTAGTGATAGAAAATTAATCTAACTATGATTAGTCATAATCTATCGGTTGAAAAAATTTGTCATAAAATATATATAAGTTACCACTTATAATTATATTTTATTCATTTATACAAATAAATGTATAGTGATATGCGTTTATATATCATCCAGTCTGGGAGGCGAGGGTGAATCTATCTAGTCGATAAAACTAAACTGGCGATTAAAAATCGCCATTCCTAGTGGTTTATTGCATTACCAAGTCAAGCTAATTAAATGTTCATTTCTGCACCGAATACATCAATTAGGCATTTTATCAGTGCACTAATTTCGTTTGTCATCAAAATATAGTCAGCATCAAAACGTTGGGCAAAATCTGTTTTATCAATATCATCATTTTGTTCTTTTATCAGATCACTAAATTTTAGTCTTTTAATTGTTCCGTCGTCGGAAAGAATAAATTGAATACGCTCTTCCCATTCTAATGCTAACTTTGTTACTCGTTTTTTAGCTTCAATGTGGGCGATAATTTCATCACAGAATAAATCTTGTTTTTTACAACGTATCACTCCATCTTCTTCAACGGGTGCTTTTAATTCAGCTTCATCCATTAAACTGAATCCATTAGCAGGTTTGCCAGAGCGCACCCACTCCGTTAAAGTTAGTTCGATCGGATTTTGATAACTTAAAGGCACAACCGGAAGCGAGCCTAATGTTTTACGTAAAAATGCCAGATTATCTTCAGCACGTTTAGTACTCGCTGCATCAACAATAATCAGGTTATTGGTTATATCTAACCAGATATAAGTATGACTGATTTTACTAAAGGCCCTGGGTAAAAGTGCATGCAGGACTTCATCTTTTAATGGATCTTTTTCGCTTTTTTTCAGTTTTCGTGCTTGGGCTGTTTCTATTTTCTTAATTTTAGCTTCTAACTCTTGTTTAATAACCTGTGCTGGCAGAAGCTTTTCTTCTTTTTGGACGCAAAGTAAAATTTGGTTATTAACCGTGTGTATTAGTGCTTCACTGTGAGATCCCATCGGTGAAGTCCAGCCCATTTTCATGATATCTTGGCTTGTGCATGGGCTATAAGCCAGGGTGGCAAGTTGTTTTTCAAGCTTATCTACGGATAATTTGAATTCCCGATTTAAGCGGTAGATCATTAAATTTTTAAACCACATCTCAAGGCTTCCTCGTTATTCCTTATTTAAAAATTGGGGATATGATAACGGATCACACTCTTCGACCCTAGTTTTCAATCGCTATTTTTATTGATTAAGTCAGTTTTAATCGATTTTATCCATCCGCATAGGTTATTTTTATCTTTAATAATTATTTAATTAAATGGTAAATTACATTTTTAAAATATAGGCTAATATTCTGTCATTAATTATTTTTAATGAAATTTTTATTGCTTGATACTGGTTTTTATAATCGATTAAAAAAGAGGGTAAATAATGTCTTATTTTTTTGATTAAATTATTTAATAAATTTTTAGAGGGATCTATTGCCAGAAATAGAATATAAAAATGAGATTATTTTTGCCATAAAAATAATATTTTTGCTGTATGCTTAAAGGTGATTTATTGTAAACTTACTGATTTTATAAGCTTGTTTTTTATTTATGAGGGTAGGGTTATTTTAATAAATTATTTTTAATTCATTTTATAAAATATTTTCATTTTATTATTTTATTATGATTTTTTAAATACTAAAAGCAAAGAAAATTATTTTATTATTTGAAATTGGCATTTTTCAATTATTTTGTTCAGCATAAATTAATGGGTATTTTTATGGCAAGAAAATTAAAACCCATCATAACATTTATTGCTACTTTATCTTTAGCAGAGATTTCACAGGCAACAAGTATTTATGATGATCAATATACGCGTTTTGATATTTATGGGCAAATTAGATTATTAAATAGCTGGGATACGGAAAAAAATAGAGCCATGATTGGCGATGATGGTAGTCGTATTGGTTTATTTGCCGAGCATAAGCTGCCTCATGAGGTTAAAGTATTTGGCAATATTGAATTAGGTTTAGATACGCAA